>WJMK01000017.1 GCA_014727975.1 Microcaldota archaeon
AAACCAATAAAGACCAAAGTGCTGGAATAGAACAGTGTTTTTGGGACGCCTTTGCTTAAGGTGAAATGCAATAAAGACACTGGCAGGTTAAAGGGGTGTTTTCTTGAGCGCATGCTCAAGAGAAGCGACCAAAGGTCGCTAAGATTTGGTTCCGCTTTTTGCATAAGGTTAAAACGGCGATAAAAAGCGAAAGAAAGGTTTAAATATAAACCAGAGAAAATGTTCTCTATGAAGCGTATCCTATTCCTAGTAATGGTGCTTTCGCTCTCCTGGGCAGCATTCACGGTTACCGCACTCGATGTGGCAGTGGATGTAAATGAAGACGGGAGCGCAGAAATAACTGAGGACCTCTACCTCCTCATAACTACGGACTACCATATCTCTACATATACGAACGGGCTAACCCAGAACGACCTTGCGAGCTGGGGCTCCCTCACCGGGCTGAGTGACGTAAGGTACCATGTGGACAACCGGATTGTGGACGTGCAGAACGTGGTGGTGAGGCCGCAGCCGGTTTCCAAGTGCAACCCGCTCGCAGACCTTTGCCACGGAGAGCTGAAGATAAGCTACAGGGTGGATGCATACAGGGGCAAAGAAGGTCAGGCAGTAAACAATTCAGGGCTGTTCCTTGCAGAGGAGTACAAGCCCAGGACCACCAGATATACGCTAAACAGCGGGGCCCTGAGCTTTGAGGAAAGCGAGCTGGGTGATGTAATCCTTGGGGAAAATGAAAGGCTTACTTTCCTGCTTCCGGAAAAGGCAACCCTGGTGGAAGTGGCGCCGCTGCCGGAGGGGCTGGAAAAGGAAGGGCTGGCAGATGCAAAGGAGCTCAGCTGGGAAAACACTGTGCTTGCAAGGTTTAATATTGTTTTTGAAAAGGAAGATAGCCTGGATACAGAAGTGCTCCAGTTCTTCATGAACGCAAGGCAGGGCATAAACGAGCTTGTTTCAGGGCCCGAGGGCCCGGCACTGGTGATACTGATACTGATAGTTGTGGGGGCATACCTGCACCTGCAGGGGAAAGTGAAAAAGGTGAACAAATGATTCTCCACAGGCATGAAAAAGCGTTGCTGAAAGAGCTTGAGGAAGGGAAAAAAACAATCCAGGAAATCAAAATGAATGCAGACTCTGCAAGGAGGGCCGCATTCTGGCTCCAGGAAAAGGGGCTTGCAAAAGTGGAGGAAAAAGAAAGCAGGGAATTCACCCGGAGCAGTGAATGCGAAAAATACCTGAAAGAAGGCTTCCCTGAGATAACTATGCTCAAGATGGACGGAAAGCCCGTGAAAGAGCTGGGGGAAGAAGGCAAGATAGGCCTTATCTGGGCAAAAAAGAACGGATGGATAACGATTGAGGGGGGGAAGATAAAGGTGCTGGGGGCGCCTGCAGGTTTTTACCCGCTCATAGAAGCTGCAGAAAACCCTGCAAAGGCTTCAAAAAAAGAGCTGGAAATACTGAAAAAAAGGAAGCTGGTGAGGGAGGAGGTGGAGAAAGAACTCATCGTGGAGCTTACGGAAAAGGGAAAAAAGGAGGCTGCGGGAATCGGGGGGATAAAGGAGGAAATAGGGGAGCTTACTGAAGAGATTATTGCAAGCGGCGCATGGAAGGGGGCTGAATTCAGGCCTTATGCGCTCGCCCCTACAAAGGATGCAAGGATTGGTAAAGTGCACCCAATGACCAGGATGGTAAGGAAGGTAAAGAGGGTGTTCAGGGACATGGGATTTGAGGAGATGGAAGGGAACATGGTGGAGAGCGCATTCTGGAACTTTGATGCATTGTTCCAGCCGCAGGACCACCCGGCAAGGGAACTGGCAGACACCTTTTACCTGGAGGGGGAGGAAATGCTCCCTGAAGAGGAGGAGTTTGAGCTGGAAGGGAAGGCAAAGCTTCCGGAAAAGGCGCTTGTGGACAGGGTAAAAAAGAGCCATGAGAAGGGGTGGAAATACGAATGGGACAGGAAAGAGGCAAAAAAGAGGGTGCTTAGGACACACACAACTGTGCTGAGTGCCCAGCACCTGCACAAACTGAAGGGGAAGGAGGCAAAAAAGTACTTTGCAGTGGGGAGGGTTTTCAGGAATGAGGCTACTGATTTCAAGCACCTGGCAGAATTCCACCAGGTGGAGGGAATAGTTGCATGGGAAGGGGCAACCTTCAGAGACCTTCTGGGGCTGCTCAAGGAATTCTACAGGAGGTTCGGGTTCGAAAAAATAAGGTTCAGGCCCAGCTACTTCCCATATACAGAGCCAAGCGTGGAAGTGGAAGTATTTTTTGAGGAAAGGAAAGAATGGATGGAGCTGGGGGGAGCGGGCGTATTCAGGCCGGAGATGACCAAGCCACTGTGCGACGTATACCCTGTGCTTGCATGGGGGCTGAGCCTGGAAAGGCCGATGATGCTTATGGAAGGCTTAAAAGACATAAGGACGTTTTACAAAAACGACCTTGACTGGCTGAGCGGTCCGAGCGTGAACAAATGAAGAAAATTGCCCTTACCATTATGCTTGTTGTGTTTCTGGTGCTTGCAGCAACATTTGTGATTACGCTTATCGGGTTCCAGGAAGAAGAAGCGGAAAAGGGCTACCTGGAAGTACTTTCAAGCGGGAGGGCAGGGGACTTCGGCTACTACCTGTACCATGCAAACGGGAGCGGGAATGCAACACTGTTCGGGCTGGATGAAGAGCCCAGGGACAGGGTATACATCCTGAGCGAAACAGGAATCGGGATGGAATCATTCAATGATTTTGTTGATGAGATGGACACCCTGAAGGAATACGGGATGACTGTGGAGGTAATAGGGAGGGGGGACGTAAGGAACACAAGGGACGGCGTGCTCATTGTGCCTACAGGGGCGATACCTGATTATATCCTGAACACGATTGGCTCAACAGGCACATTCAATACTCTCGTATATATAGGGAAAACAGACCTGAAAATGGCCAGCAGCCTCAGGAAGGACTACTGGTACACCCAGCTGGATGAAGAAACAAAAGAAAAGATAATAGTAAAGGAATACACGCTGGATGAGTTCATGGACGACCCTGCGCTGGTGGAAGCGTTCAAGCAGGAGGTCCTTGAAAACAGGTGGGCTGTTGTTTCAGAAGAAAGCCACATATTCGAGAATTATGGCGGGGACAGCAGCCTATTTGTGCCCCTGGAGGAAACAGGGTACCTGAGGTTCCTCTACACTGCAGGACCTCAGAGGGGGGTGGACTCAAGCGGGCTGCTGCCGGAAGAGCCAGTAAGGATGGAAACAGATGGTCACGTTTACCCCTGGGAACGGGCCGCAGTTTCATTTACACTGAGCAACACAACAGGAAAGGCATTCTACACCGTTGAAAAAAACGGGGTGATACTTCTCTCCGAAGACCTTGGGAGGGTCGGGGTGGAAAAGGCATTTTATTACACTTATGAATTTGAGGAGCCGGGGGACTACATAGTAAAAGTTTATGACAGCTCAGGGATGCTGGGCTCTACCTACATCCATGTAAAGGACATAAAGATCGTAAGGGAAGGGACTTACGACATAAGGACCGTTTTCAAGGTAACTGTGGATGGGGAGCCCCTCAAGAGCGGGGACCTCTACATTTCGGTCAACAATGCAGAAGCGGAAAAATATCCGATTATAGATGGGCGTGCAACAGTGGCGGAAAAGCTCCAGTCCGGAAAGAATGTATTCAGGGTCCAGTATCTTGAATATAAGGAGGACATAACCTACACCAGGGAGCAGGCAAGCACAATTGAAACATACCTTACCTGGGGGCCGTTTATACTTGTATTCATCGTGGTCGTGTACGTGCTGGCGAGCATGAGGAAGCGCCCTATGTACACAATAAAAGTAGAGGTGCTTTCAAGAAAAGAAAGGAACCTTCTTGAAGTTAGCTTTGATGATATGGAGAAATGCTTTGAGTACCTCCAGGACAAATTCGGCTGGGACAATGTTCCGGTCAAGCTCAGCGAACTGGCATACAGCGTAAGGAAGAACATTACTGATGGCGCAGATGTGCTGGACGGGGACCTTGAAGCAATACTCAAGGCAATGGAAAAGAAGGGGATTGTGGAAAGGTACGGGGACTACTACCAGCTCAAGGGCTGGGGCGATGTGAAAAACGGAATGCTTATGCGGAAGGCAAGGGACACCCTGGTAAAGAACGGGGTAAAATTCAAGGAAACAAAACATGGGTTTGACACCGGCTCAAAAATAATTTCGGCAGAGTATGCGGACCTGAAGAAAAAGCTCCTGCTTGTGTTCGATGGGGAGGAGGACG
Source organism: Microcaldota archaeon (assembly GCA_014727975.1). Lineage (GTDB taxonomy): Archaea > Micrarchaeota > Micrarchaeia > Anstonellales > Bilamarchaeaceae > CAIKOA01. Next base: position 4,260 of record WJMK01000017.1, read on the forward strand.
CAAGGAGGTTCATGAAATCGCTGAAGGGAAGCGAAAGGGCAAGGCTTGAAGTAAAGAAGGCAAATGACATGATAACCCTTGTGCCCATCGACCGGCTGGAAGATCTGCTATGATTAGGGAGTGTTTCCTCCTCCTCCTTGTTCTTTCTGTTTGCATTGGGCTTGAGGACCCCCCGGTGGATGACGTTGTGCAGCACAACCAGGGCATTTCTGCAAGCATGGCGAGGAACCCGGCACTCACTACAGGGGAGCTTACAAGGCAGGACCCTGCAAGGGTTAACATGAGCATTGTTACTGTGCTCCCGTGCGTGGACAGCAGAATACCGGAAGATGCGGAGGAGCTGCTCTGGGGATGGAATGAAAACAACGCAGACGGAATGCACCTCACAGAAGAGGACCCTGATGGCTGCACGGACAGGTACAACCCCACGCTGATAAACCATACAGAGCAGGCAACAATAGCATTTGAGTTCAGGGGCGAGAGGCGGGAATCTGCCCTGAACATGAACGATGGGATTGCAGATATTCCTTTCAGCCCGGAAGAGCTCTCTGAATCAAATGGCACCGAGAATCTTACAGTAACCATTGAGTGGAACTTCTGGTATTATTTTGAGGTAGTTGTAACCAACAATGTAATGAAGAACGGGAGCTGCGAGAGCCAGGTTGGGACCCCCCTGGAATACTGGGACATCTACATAATCGGAAACACAAGCAAAGAGTTCATAGTGGAGCCAGGAGAAGCAAGCTTTTTCCTGGCAAGGCCTGTGCTGGGAGAGCAGTGGTACAAGAACAACCATTTTGATACGCTGGTTTTTTCCAGAAAAGGCATCTACAAGGCAGAGATAAGCATGGACGGGGAGGAAACCGCATATGCAAGGATATATGAGTTTACAGTAATGGAGGACCCCTTGGGCGCATGGCACATCACTGCAAACAAAACAGAAGACTTCAGAAACGCGAGCATGGGAAACCACGAGATTTCATACTGGGCAAACCCTGTAGTGAAGGAAAACAACTCATTCTCCCATCTCTATGAAATCAACCATAGCTATGGGGCATGGGGGCCCAGGAACATGAGCATAACTGTCACTGATTTCTTCACGGGGGAGCACAGATATAGCAGGGAGATACTCAGCAGGAAACTTACCAAAGGGGGAATGAGCGAAACAGGGGAGCCTGCCGGGAATGAAGGACATTACCGTCCGGGAGAGCCGGCAACAGAAGAAGAAGGGATAACGCACAGGATTCTCCCTTCAAACGAAATGCTGGTAATCTTCATGATTGCTTCGCTCTGGATGTTCTGGCATTATGCAAGAAGCGGAAAATAAGGTTAAATGGGGCAAATGCTGTTGGATTGCGGGACGCAGAAACATTTAAATATATAAGTAGGCTAAATATTGGAACCTAGAGTATCCAGCTTTTTATTGAAAAAGCAACAAAACAGGTGAAAATATGGTTAGGGTATATGATGCTGATGCAAACGCGCTGATAGAAAAAACAGCAGGCAAGCTCAAGAAAATGGGCATAAAGAAGCCTGAATTTGTAGGGCTTGTGAAGAGCGGTGCGCACACAGAAAGACCCCCGCAAAGCGAGGATTTCTGGTATACAAGATGCGCCTCACTGCTGAGGCAGGCCTACGTAAACAGCAATGTAGGAGTGCAGAGGATGAGAAGGCACTACGGCGGGAAAAAGAACCGCGGGGTAAAACCTGAAAAGCATGTTCCCGCAGGGGGCTCAACCGTGAGAAAGGCGTTCCAGGCAATGGAGGAAGCAGGACTCATGGAAAAGGGGCCCACAGGCAGGAAGCTGACTGCAAAGGGAATGTCCCTGCTGGACAGCGCAGCAAGCGAGCTCAGCGGGTGAAGGGTTTGGCTGAAGGCCTCGAAGAGGCAAGAAAGAAAAAGCTCGAGCAATACCAGCAGGAAGCAGAAGCGCAAAAAAAAGAGGAGCAGGTAAAGGCCATGCTCCGGATGGCACTTTCGGAAAATGCGTATGAGCGCCTTATGAACGTGAAGCTGGCAAATGCGCAGCTCTATGGGGCTGCAGCAAACCAGGTGTTTGGGCTCTACCAGAAAGCCGGGAGGAAGCTGACGGAGAAAGAGCTGATCGCCATCCTCAAGGCAATAAAGGGCTCCCAAAGAGAGCCGAAAATAACATTCAAATAAAGCAAAACGGTGGTTTTAATGAGCAAGCACAAAAGCTCGGAAAAAAAGAAGAAATTGGGTAAGAAAACCAGGCAGAATAAAAGGATGCCTGTTTTCGTAACCGTAAGGACCAAGAGGAAGATAATGTGGAACAACCAGAGCAGGAACTGGAGGACCGACAAGATCGGCCATATCGGTGATTAAGATGGCTGACCTTGAAAGGATTTACGTTGTTCCGTTCAGGAGTGTGTATGATTCCCCGCGGACTAGGAGAAGCAGGAAGGCAGTGAAAACCCTGAGGAGCTTCATTTCCAGGCACATGAAAGCAGAGGAAAGCGAGGTTGCAATAAGCGAAGGCGTAAACCGCCTTATCTGGAAACGCGGGATACAGAAGCCCCCAAGGAAAATCAAGGTGCGTGCAGTAAAGAGCGGGGACAGAGTAGTTGTTTCCCTCCTTGATGAAAAAGTGGATGAAAGCAAGGCTGAAGTGCCGAAGACAAAGGAGAAAAAAGAGCAAAAACCCCCGGAACAGGCAAAAGAAAAGGGGGAAACGCCTGCTGAGAAAAAGGAGAAAAAACCCGGGCCTGCAAAAGAAGAGAAGGCGCCTGAGCCCAAAAAGGAAGAAAAGAAGGAGCCTGAAAAGAAGCCTGAGGAAGAGGAAAAACCTGCAGAAAAGGCTCCTGAAAAGAAGGAGTAGAAATGGCATACAGGAGAGCCGCATACTTCGGCAATCCCTTTATCGGGCTGTTTTTCTGCACAAACGGGAAGCATACGCTTTTCCCAATAGACACGAAAAAGAGCCTGGTGAAATCAATTTGCTCCAGCCTGGGCACAGAGCCCATAATGGTGAATATCCAGCAATACAACCTGAATGGGATGTACGCTGCGATGAACAACAACGGAATCGTGCTCCCCTCACTTGCTTCAGAAAAGGAGAAGAAGCTCCTGGAGGAGGAAACCGGGCTCGCGGTTTATGTTTCAAAAGAAAAGATGAATGCGCATGGAAACAACCTTGCCCTAAATGACATGGGGGGCCTAGTGAACCCTGCGGTTAAACAGAAGGAGAGGATTGAGATGGAAGGCTGCCTGGGCATTGAGCTGGTGCCTTTCAGTGTCTCCGGATTCAGCACAATGGGTTCCCTCTGCGTTGCAAACAACAAGGGATTCATAACCCACTATGCTGCAAGCGAGAGAGAGCTTGCAGAAATGGGGGATGTGCTTAAGGTTAAAGGGCTTCCGGGCTCCATAAACATGGGAACCGGTTTTATTGGCGTGGGGCTGCTTGCAACGGATGAAGGGTATTTTGCAGGGGAGGCAACAAGCCCATTTGAGCTTGGAAGGGTTGAGGAGGCCCTTGGATTGATTGAATGAAGATCAGGTGGTAAAATGAAGTTTAAGGTAAGTGGAGAAATTAAGGTTGGGCCTGAAACAAGGCAGTTCAGCAAGGAAATTGAAGCTGAGAGCGAAGCACATGCAAGGGAGAAGACATATGCGCTTTTTGGGGCCCAGAATGGGCTGAAAAGAGTCAACGTAAAGATTGCTGAAATCAGCAAGGTGGCATAATGAAACAAGAAGAAATACTTGCAAACGCAAGAATGTACAGCCAGCAAAAGCAGGCGGTTGAAAGGGAACTTGAGAAGCTGATGGTCTCGCTTATGGAGCTCAATAACTCAATAGCCACGATAAAGGGGCTTGAGGAAAGGGAAGGGCTTGTGCCTATAGGTGGAGGCGCATTTGTAAAGGCAAAGCTTGAAGGGGAAAAGGTGCTGGTACCCATAGGCTCAGGCTACACAAAAGAATACAGCATAAAAGATGCAAGCGAAGAAGTCTCAAAAAGAATCGAGCTTACAGAAAAGGCAGTGAAAAGGATGAGGGATGAACTCTCAAAAGTTGACAAAGAAATGGCAAAGCTCGAACAGGAATTCAGGAAAATCCAGCAAGGGTGAGCTCTAAGTGTTTGGCCTCCTCAAAAACAAGATTTCTGGTTTTGTAGAGAAGCTTTCAGGGAAGAAAGACCAGGAGGCCAAGGAGAAGGCTGAAAAGAGCCCGGAAAAGGAAGAAGCTCCAGGGAAGAAAGAGGCTCCGCCTGAAGAAAAAAAGAAGAAGGTGCAGGCAAAAAAGGAAGAAAAGAAAGAGCCTGAAAAGAAGCCTGAGGAAGAGAAAAAACCCGCGGAAAAGGCTCCTGGGGGAAAGAAACAAAAAAAGGCGGAAAAGAAAGAGCCTGAAAAGAAGCCAGAGCCGGTTAAGGAAAAGGGGGAGGATCCGGGACCCAAAAGGGAGGAAAAGCCCAGCCCCGGGAAAAAAGAGCAAGCAACGCCCCTGGGAAAAAAAGGAGGTTTCTTTGAGAAATTTCTCGGGAAGAAAGGGGAAGAAAAGGGGCCTGCTGCAGAGGAGAAAAAGCCGGAACCGGCCAAAGAGCCCCCTCCAGAGCCTGGAAGAGCTGTTGAAGCAGAAGCAAAGGAAGAAGCTAAAAAAGAGAGGGAGGAGTCCCTCAGGAAAAAAGTAAAGAAAGGGCTGCTTGCATCAGTAAGCGAAACAATAAAGGGGGAAAGCGAAATCAGGGAGGCGGAAGTGGAAGAGCTCCTTGAAGAGCTTGAGCTGGGGATGCTGGAAAGCGATGTTGCCCTCTCTGTTGCAGAGGAAATCAGGGAAGAGCTCAGGAAAAGGATTGTGGGGGCGAAAGTAAAGAGGGGACAGACCGCACCATTCGTGAAAGAAAGCCTGCGGGAAATCCTTCTGAAAATGTTCAGGGAAACCCCTGGTTTTGAATTCTCTGAAAAATTTTCCGGTGCTGAAAAACCGTACAGGATGATGGTTGTGGGTCCAAACGGGGCAGGGAAAACAACAACAATTGCAAAAATAGTCAAGCTGCTGCAGAATGAGGGGCACAGTGTCTGCATCGCTGCATCAGACACATTCAGGGCAGCTGCAGTTGAGCAGCTTGTGCACCACGGGGAAAAGCTGGGTGTTAATGTAATACACGGGGCATACGGGGCGGACCCTACCTCCATTGCATTTGATGCGGTCAATTATGCAAAATCAAACCGGATAGATGTTGTAATCATAGATACTGCAGGAAGGCAGGAGACAAACCTGAACCTGCTTAACCAGCTCAAGAAAATGGACCGGGTAATCAAGCCGGATATGAAGATTTATGTGGGGGAAAGCATTGCAGGCAACGCAATGGTTGAGCAGATTTCAAAGTTCAACGGGGACATCGGGCTGGACGGAGTGATACTCACAAAGCTGGACTGCGATGCGAAGGGGGGCACTGTAATCTCTGTTTCCAGGGTTGCCAGCCTGCCAATACTCTATGTGGGAGTGGGGCAGGGATACGGGGACATGAAAAAATTTGTTGCAGAGGAGATTGTGGAGGAGATTCTCTCTTGAGGAAAGTTTTGCTTGATACCAATTTCCTGCTTGTCCCGTACCAGTTCAAGGTAGACATATTTACGCAGGTTGAGGAGCTCCTGGAGCAGGCGCATGCATTTATTGTCCCTTCAGGGGTAATCCGGGAACTGGAAAACCTGGCAAAGGGGAAGGGGAAGGAGGGTGCAGCAGCAAGGTTCGGGATTAAGCTCATACGGCACCACAATCCAGAAAAAGTGGAAAGCAGCGGGAATGTGGACGACTGGATACTCAGCTATGCAAAAGAAACGGGCGCAATTGTGGCAACAAATGACCGGAAGCTCAGGGTTAAATTAAAAAAGAACAATGTAAAAGTGATATCACTCCTTTCCAGGTCAAGGGTAGGGGTAGTGTGATAGAAATGCTTGAAAATATAGATATTATGGGGTGGGCCCTGATTGGGGCATTCGCATTCTTCGCACTAATGGTTTTGCTGATTATTGTTTATCTGGTATGGAAAAAGGGCTCAGGCTCAATTAAATTCAGGAAAAAGATTGTAGAGGGGAAAAGCGAGGTTCTGGTGCAGCCCTTTGTGAACCTGAAAAGGATAATGGTACAGGACAAAGTAGGGGGGCAGAACATCGTATTTGTAAGGGAAAACCTTGTTTCAGGGGAAAGGGTGTGGTTTGAGTACCCTGCATCCAACACCCCTGCAAGGCTAACCACCGAGGGGGACATTTCCGTTACGATGGAAGCGAAGCCCTGATGGTTTCGGTTAGCACGAGTATATCTTCTTTTGAAAGCTCCCTTGCGCGCTTTTTGGGAAGCTTGGCATCCGTTTCAATCCCTCCATGCTTAAGGGCATTGCGCACAAGCTGGTTTTTGTGCTGGAAAAGGATTCGGATTATCCTTTCCTGGAAGGGGTCCATGTCAAAATCTTTCCTTTTCAATAGGATTATTGCTGAATCCACTTTTGGGGGCGGGGTGAATGAGCCTTTTTTCACTTTCTTTACCAGTTTAGGCTGGAAAAGGAGTTGGGAGGTGACCGAAAGCCTTCCATATTCGCTTGTCTTTGGCTCCGCAACCATCCTTTTTGCAAACTCCAGCTGCACCATCAGGATTGCCGATTTGAAGGGCATCATTGCAAGCGAAAAGATTATGGGGGAAGAGATGTAATATGGGAGGTTCCCGACAATTACGTCTGCAGAAAGGCCTTTCTGCTTAAGGATGTCTCCTTCAATCACAGTTACTCTTTCTCCGAATTTTTCCTTGAGGGACTCTGCCCAGCGGGAGTCTTTTTCAATTACTGTTAATGATGCGGGTTTCTTCTCAAGGAGCTTTTCCGTGAGCCTGCCGTCCCCAGGGCCAATCTCGATAACGTCTTTTCCTTTTGGGTTTGCAAGAGTAGCCTCAAACTCAAGCAGGGAGGGGCTGCTGAGAAAGTGCTGGCCAAGGGATTTCTTCAGTTTCATTCCGGGAAATCACCTTTCTTGTTTTCGATGATGAGCAGGGCATCAAGCAGCCCGTATGAATAATCCGAGCAGCCAAAAGAACTGAAATAGTCGCCCTTCCCCAGGTAATGCAGGGAATCCTGTGCATATTGGGAAGCAAGCTCAAAAACCTCAGGGTACCTGGAATCCAGGCCAAGTGAACTGATGTCTTTTAGCCTTGATTCAAGCTTCTGCAGGCTCTTCTCTGCCCTTTCCTTTTGCATGGGGATAGTGTGGTGGGAAAGGCTTAAATTTGCGAGTTTGGGGGGGTATGTGGTAATATGTGTATATACATACAGGGGGGTTTACGTCTGTGGGGCACTGGGGGTGTGGGAGAAAGAGTTTATAAATGTTTCTATACTATAATATAATCAAATAAAGTTGGAATTGATGGTTATGTCTGAAAAAAATGGGAACCCGAAATCCGGAAAAGGCAGCGGAACTCTTAGAGATGATGCTGCCCCTCACGGAAGGCCTGCAGGGTCAAGAAGCTGGGGCAGCATTATCAAGAAATCAACAGTGGCAGCCCCCAGCTCAAGCGAGGATTCCAGCGGCGACATTTCTGAAGCAGTCGAGGGGTTCGCAGAAGAGCACGCAAGGCAAGACGAGGTTTCCCAGCTTTCAGGCCTGGTTCCGCTCAATAGCTTTCTTGAGGCAGTTGAAGGCGACAAGGAAGTTGCATTTGTTGATTTTGACGGAACTGAGATAACAAACTTGCACATGAGGGTGATGGAAAGGATGGGCCAGCTAAGGGACCTGAGGGAAAACATTGCCATGGAAGAGGGGGAAGCCGGACCAGTGGTAACGAAAATCGATGAGGAGCTCCTTATGCTCAAAGCACAGGTCCCACAGGGAACAGACAGCATGCTTGACGGAAGCTCTGTACTGTTTGATGTGCGCAGGATAGAAGAGGGCAAGGGGCGCATGCCCAGGGAAAGCGGAGCAGAGGACATAGGGCCCGAGCTCGAAGCAGAAGGCCTGGATGTGCCTGTGGAAGAAGTGGGTGAAGACGGAGTAGACATTGACCTTGAAGAACTAGAGCGCAGGGACGACCAGAGGATGAGGGGGCTTGGAAGCGCAAGGCAGGAGCCTGGCGGGCTTGCGCGCACAAGCACATGGCAGGCCCCGCAACCGGACAAAGAGAAAAGGGGAGATGAGCTCAATGACCCCTGGTTCCAGGAAGAAGAAAGGGGCAGCGAAATCCCTGCAAGAGATTCGATGATTATTGAAGAGAGAGATGCTTATGTTGAAGTTGGCGGAATAAAGATTACCCCACTAACTTCAGGGGAAGAAAAAAAGATTGAAATGATTGGGGAGCTTATGCCGGAAGAGCTTAGGGAAATGGCGCGTGCAAGGATAAGGCACCTGTCAGGGACCGCATATGAGAGGGACAGCTGGGCAGAAAACACCCATTTCATCCACCAGGCCAAGGCACTGGAGAAGGAAGCAGAAAAAAGAGCAACAAAAAGGGCAAGGGAGCTCTGGGATGCAAAAAAAGAGGGAGTTGGCAGTGCCACTGTAGTGAAAAAAAGCGGTGAAAGGGGAGAAAGGAGCCTGCCTGGAATGGGCAGCGGGAGGAGAACAAATCCCAAAGGCGCCGAAACCATTGTTGGCAGGGAGGGGGCAAAAATTGCCAAGCCCAAAGCAGGGGATGCCCAGAGCGAGGAATCTGGCCTTAGCAGGACCGGCCTTTTCGGGGACCTTGATGATACTGGCATACCCGATCCCACAAAGGAAGGGAGCAGTGCAGAAGTGCTTGGAGACCTTCTTGATGAAGGCAAGCCGAAGAAAAAGGAAAGGAGGATGCCTACAATAGATATGAAAAGGGGTGAATCAAGGGAGCTTTCAGGACTGGAGAATACAGGGACAGGCCTGCCGAAGCCCAAAGCAGGGGATGCCAGGGAAGAAGACCAGGGAAGGGAACTAACCGAAGAAGAGATGGCAGCCACAAGGCTCTCAACCCCTACCGGAAGCATGACAACTGCAGTCACCGAAACACTTGAGGACTTCAGCAGGTATGGGGACATTTATTATGCGCTGGAAAAAACATTCGGGGAAGCCGGAATGAAAAGAAGCGGGCTCCGTGAGCTGGAGGAGGAGATCGATGAAGCAATTACGCTTATTGATGAGTTAATCGAAAGGGAGGGGGATACTGTTTATGATGGCGACCCTGGGAACGTAAGCCCGGAAGTAAGGAGAAAGCAAAGGCTGAAGGCATTCAAGAATGAATTCCTTGTAAAGAGGGGGGAAAGCACAGAAAACAGTCTGGAAAAATACCGGCTCTGGCTTGAGGCAAAGGGAGCAGAATACAAAAAAATAGAAGATGTTTTTGACATACTGGAAATTTCCCCTGGGGAGTACAGCAGGAAGGGTGTGCTCAGGATATGCGATATGCACCTTGAGACTGGGGCTCTCGATGATGCCCAGGAAAAGAAGGTAAAAAGGCTAAAGCAGATGCTTGAGCCTGAAGAAGGGGATGATGAGTTTGCCGCAGAAAGGAACGGAGAGCTGATGCACGAGATGGTAGTTGGCCTTGGCACAAAGAGGGAAAGAATGCTCAGGGGGAAGCAGGTAAGGGAAATCGTCAGGCTCGAGGGGCAGCTCAGAGAACTAAAAATACGCGTAAATGCGTTCAAGGCAAAGGAAAAGCAGCTGGTCGATATTCTTGTAAAACTCCAGACTTCAGTGAAAACTTCAGAGAGCAAGATGGAAGGCATGGCAAAATACCTCCCTGAAATAAAGAAGGCGCTGATGGAGCTTGAGCCAGACTACAAGGAAAGGGACAAGTACATGAAAGCGCTTTTCAGTGGAATCAGGGGTGAAGGGGAACTCGGGGAAATGCTCGATGCAAAAGCAAGGGAGAAAATGGAAAGGAAGATCAGGTTTGCAAAAAAAGAAGCTGCAGAGGAAGCACTTACCGAAGCTGCAAAGCAGAAAATTAAGTCAAAGAGAAAGGACGTTACAAAAGGGATTGCCATTGCAGGGCTCCCGGTTGTGGGGGCAGCAATACTTGCAGGGGGACTCTGGCTTGGCCAGCATGGGGTAAAGCTCCCTCTTGGAAACAACAGTGCTGGCGCAGAAAAAGAAGTGGCTGCAGAAGTGCAGGATGCTGCGGCAGAGGGGGACACTGAAACCTCCCTTCCTGCAGGGGTTGCAGAAATGCCTGATGCAGGGCCCCTGATGGAGGAAGAGCCTGCTGGTCCAGAGCCTAAAGAAAGCAAAGGGCTTGAAAAAGAGCAGGAAATGGATGTGCAGAAAACAGTCCCTGAAGAGCCGGCTGCGGAAGAGGAAGAGCAACAGGTCTCTTACCCGAGGACACCAAATGGGGTGCAGCAGGCGCTTGATGACTGGTGTGCACAGAGGGAAGCGGGAATAAAGAAAGTACAGGAAGAGATGGAAGCAAAAGGGGAAAAGAGAAGAGTATTTGTATCAACCGGAATGATAAGGGCTGCATACAGGGCAATAGAGCCCCAGCTTAAGGGGCGCACAAACCCTTACGACATCGGAAGGTGGGAGAAAAGGCTCCTGAAGATGAAATACCCAAACAAGCTTGTGGAAGCAGTAATCATGACAGACCTCTGGACAACTGATATTCCGGCAGAAGCAAAATATGCTGCAGGGGTAAGGCTATCTTTCCTCCTGGGCAGAAGGGCAGGCAGGCCAAAATACGATTTCAAGAAGCAGTGGAAAGAGGCAAAGGAAGCAGGGATTGTGCTTCCGGAACTCGATGAGGGGACCCTCCTGGGTGATGTGGAGAGCACAGGGCGGGCAGTTGCAAGATGCGGTTCTGCTTCACTTATGAAAAGCGTTGTATCCAAGATGGAAAACATCAAAGAGCAGGCAACCAGGGAAAGCAAGGATGAAGAGCGCAAATTCATGAAAAAGGTAAGGAAATACCTTGGGAAAAGGGCCCGCAGAATACTGAAACTCTGGGAACACTCAGTGGATGAAGGAAAATTCGAATCAAGAAGGGATGTTTGCAGGACGGCCACAAGGGGGAAGAGCGGAAGTGATGCTGTTGAGAGGAGTGTTGAAGTAGACACCTACTGGGGAAAGCTTGCAAAAAAGAGGAGCCAGAAAAGAAGGAAGGCCAGGGAAGAGGCAGAAGAAATTACTTCTGATGCAATAAGCCCTGAAGCAGAACAGACCGTTTCCCCTCCGCCAAAAAAGAAAAAGAAGGCAAAGAAAAGCCCTTGCAAAGGGCTTGAAGGCACAGCATACTACGAGTGCGTGCACAGCAGGAACCAGAGGCCTAGAAAGGACAACGGGGAGAAAAGGATGCATGCGCCCAAAAACAAAGGCTTTGGCAGCGTTTCCAAGGCAAAGCGGCACGTCCGAAACTAATCCTTTTCTTTTTTATAATCCTTTTAATTAAGGTAGTGCTGTAAATTAACTAAGGGCCCGTGGCGCAACCTGGATAGCGCGGCTGGCTTCGGATGCCTTCTCCTGATTGCAGGGGAAACCAGCAGGTTGCGGGTTCGAATCCCGTCGGGCCCACTATGGAAATCACGGAAAAGGAACTGCAGGAAACTTTCTCCAGGATGAAAATCCCGGAGAATATCCGCCTGTTCATGATAACCGAAAAGATGTATGTGCGGATATACAGGGGGAAGGTCGCCTGGAGGCTGCTTTCAGAAGAATTTGAGTTTGTGCGGAAGCTGGAGTGTGAAAGGGGGGAGATACTGGACCTTTTCTCAAAGATGGAATTCCTGGTGAACGAGCTTATCCAGCTGCAGCTGCTGGGGGCAAATTCAGCAGAGGCAGGAAAGCTGGATGACCTGCTTGGGAATGTTGATTTTTTCAGCAGGCTGAAAATGCTCAGGAAATGGGGTGCCCTAGACAACAAAACAGTGGAAATGGTAAACCAGACCAGGCAGGTAAGGAATGGGTTTGCGCATGCGTGGGGAACTGCGGAAGTGCGGTACAAGGAAAAGCCGATAGAAGAAAACTTTGGGAAGTTCAAGCAGGACATGGAAGAAATCTGGAAAGCGCTGGTGGACGTTTATTCTATAGAGCAGAAGAAATATGATGTTTCAGGAATATTCAGGAGGATAAGGGAGGAGAACAAGTAGCCTATTCTTAATATTGGAAAGAATAGATGAATTCATCTCCTGTTTCTGAAGGAAGGGGATCATACACAAGGCGGAGGGTTCCATGGATAGGGTCGGTTTCCTTATCGATTTGTATCCAGACTTCTCCGGAAACAGCCTGGCCGGGCTGCAGGTACTTTGTGTCCAGCAGTAGCTCCTGGTAGTTGTCCCTGCAGGAATAGTAGGGGAGGACAGAATCAGGGGAATGTTTGTAGCCTTCGGCATCAAGAAGGTAAAATCTGGGGTAGCTTACGAACTGGCTGCGGTTAAGGGTGTTCTTGGCCTTTGTCTCAAAAACAAGGTAATAGCTGTAATCCTCGCTGTCTGAAAACCCTATGCAGCGCCTCTCTTCCAGGAAATCTGCCTGAAGCTGCAATCCATTAAGGGAAAGTGTCTCGCCCAATGGGGCAGCAGGGCAGTCAATATCAGTGATTGCGGTGCACCCATCTGGGCAGCATCCGTCCCCTGGGCTGCAGGAACTTACCTGGGAGCAGGAAGGGGGGAGAGGCTGTGCAGGAGGGGGCTCCTTGGGCTCGCTTTCTGTGGCATTTCCGGCTGCAGGAAGAGGCGTATCCGGGGGTGTGCTGGGCAGGACCAATAGAACTGATGCGGCCAGTGCAAGCAGGAAGAGCATAGGCAATAGTGAATAAGCATCAAACTTCATGATAAGGATTTGGGAAAAAGAAAATAAAAAGAGTGGGTTTTCCACTAGTTCTTTTTTGCTTTTGTCTTTTCTTCCTTGTCCCCTTTCTTGCGCATAAGGAAGTAAACAACAATGAGCACAACTACAAGCAGGAGCAGCCCGAGCAGGAGCATCGGGTCAATGCCTTCTGGCTCGAGTATCTCGACCGGTGTTTCCATGCTGTTGTCAAGGAAGCCTTCCCTCCCCCCATATTCGGTAAGAACATGCATCTCAATGGTGGGCAGTTCATCCTCAGTAACAAGGAGCCCGGCAACGCGGACCACAGTGCTCTGGCCCGGGTCAAGGGTCCTGACTTCTGTATCGTCCACTGTTGAGCTTGAAACATCACTGGAATAAAGCACCGAAGTGCGGAGGTAAACCGGCTCTTCCCCGCTGTTTGAGTATTTTACGGAAACTGCGTCCGCATCCGGGGAATAAGTTGCAGTGAGGACTTCAAGTGAAGAATCATCCACAAAAGAGACTACGCCCATATCCACATAGGCATTCAGTGCTTTCTCATAGTTGTACTTTGAAGAGCTGAAATAGGTTGTGAGGTTTCCTGTGAGGGTGCCCGGGTTTTCCACATTGAGCGGATAAGAGAAGCCCTTTGTTTCATCCCTTGCGAGCAGCTGTGCTTCAGAGTCACCAACAGAGCCTATAAGCTCCCCATCTGAATACACATTAAGCGAGGAAGTGACGTATGTGGCTATGGAGCCCTTGTTTTCAAGTATTATCTCGACTTCCCCTTTTGCAGTGTTATACTGGATCTTGGAAAGGCCCACATCAAGCACAACTGCTGGAAGCGGATAGCTGGAGAGGGGCTGGACTTCCCCGGGCTTGGATGAAGCGGCCTGTCCCATCTTCACAAAAACTGAAAACCTTTTTTCTTCAAAGTTTTCATTTATCCTCTTCATGAGGTCGTATGCTGCAGAGGTGTAGTCCGGCTTTACAAGAATGGATGATGAAACCTCCCCTGAATTCACCAGGGAGTAAATCAGGTCATAAGTAGAAGTTGGGATTGTATTGGAGATAAGGAATATGGGGAACTCCCCTTCAGTTACAGATGGCTCAAAGAAAGTGCCGTCTGCAAAAACAATTTGCTTGTTTGCGTCATAATTCGCAAAAAAGTTTTCCACAAGCTCATTGTTGTCCAGGTACTTGTCCCCGTTCTCTATCTGCTCGTGGGTGATGCCTGAGGAAGAAAGGGAATCAAGGACTTCCTGGTCCACGGTGCCGTAAACAAGCACAGGCCCGGAAGCCTGGGAAGAAATGAAATTGGAAACCTCTCCTGCGTTCTTCTTTGTCGCAAAAAGAACATATGAGCCCGAGTGCTTTGCATAAGAAAACAAAACAACAAGGTTGTAGCTATAGGCGGGGTCGGCAATTATGAAGGAGTCTGTCCCCGAGCGCTCTGCAAGCTCAAGGTTAAAGGAAAACGAATCGGAAGAAACAAGCTTCTCAGTCACTGTTGCGCCGTTGTTCTGTAGGGCGCTTTGGTAGCTTGCGTGCACAGGCTGGGTTTCAGACTCAATAAGGATGAGGCTTTTGGGGCCTACCTGGAGGACAGCATCCTGCAGATTTGTGGACGGGTAAACATAATAGAGATCATCTCCAACAACATTTGCATAAAATGCAGCAGAAGCAACATCCTTGTAATCAAGTGAATTGACCACTACCTGTGTTGCGCTGGAAAAGGCGCACAGAAAAACTAATAAACCAAGGAATAAACTATACCTCCCCATGAATAGTTTTTCTAAGGAAACCTATATAAATATTGTCCGGATCGGGAACGAGAGCAGGAATATAAAGGTTGGGAGGCAAAAAACAACGCATGGAAGAAGAAGCTCCAGAGGCAAGCATGGAAGAGTTCAGGGAAGCCGGGAAAATAGGGGCAAAGGTCAGGGAAGAAAGCAAGAAACTGATAAATATAGGGGAGGGAATCCTGGACATCGCCGAGACAATAGAAGGAATGATAAGGGAGGAGGGAGCGGAGCCTGCTTTTCCAGCAAACGTTTCAGTAAATGAGATCGCTGCGCACTATACTCCTGAATTTGAGGATGGTGCAGTCATAGGGGAAAATGATGTAGTCAAGGTGGATATGGGGGCCGAATTAAACGGAGCATTGTCGGATACTGCCTACACCATAGACCTGAGCGGAAAGCATGGAAAGCTCGTGGAGGCTTCGGAAAAGGCCCTGGAAAGCGCAATAAGCAACATGAGGGCAGGAGTAAGCATAGGCGAGATCGGCGGAATTATAGAAGAGAAGATAAAGGAATATGGGTTTAAGCCTGTTGCAAACCTCACCGGGCACCGCATAAAAACAGGGATGCTCCACAGCGGAATAGATGTTCCCTCAATCAAGACTGATGACCCTTACCAGCTGCAGGAAGGGGAGGTTTATGCGATAGAGCCATTTGCAACAGATGGGAAGGGTTTTGTTTCTGACACTGACCAGGTTGAAATATTCAGCCTCTACATGCCGGGAAGGCTAAGGATGAGGCAGTCAAGGAAGCTGCTCAACCACATCATTTCAAACTACGGAATGCTCCCTTTTGCAGAAAGATGGCTCATGGGAGAATTCAAGTCCAAGCTGCTGCTGAAAAATGCGCTTAAGGAGATGTTAAGGATGCAGGTGATAAAGGGCTACCCTGTGCTCAAGGAAGCAGGGGGAGGCCTAGTCTCACAGGCGGAGCATACGCTGCTCATAAAAGAAGATGGGGCGGAAGTCCTTACAAAATAATTCGTTTACTGCTATTCAGCAGTAGATTCTTCCTGTGTCTGTTCAGGTGGCTTTTTTGGATAAGAGACCTGCTTTTTCCGCTTTTCATTTTCGTTTTTCCACCACAAATAAAGGAAAGATAGGAACTGGAGCAGGGCAACATTCATCATGAAGCAGGGCTCGAGTATCCATATGCCGGGAAGGGCAAGCAGCAATGGGATTGCGGATATGATTGCCTTTCTGGACTGGTTGAGGTTTTCCCTCCACTGTATCAGCTTCCAGTTTGCAAGGAACAACAGGAGAAGGAATGCCCAGGGGACGAAGAGGTCTGGGAAATCAAATATGTGGATGAATAGCGGGAACTGGCAGGCAGGGCCTTCAACTTCATAGCCTACAATAAGCTTAAGTACGCCTTCTCCAACCAGGCGCTCATTTTCATATACCCTGAATGGAACATAGTAGGTGCCGGGCTCGTAATCAGAAGGGACGGAAACAAAAAGAAGGGCTTCCTTGGATTCACCATGGTAGATTGGGCTGGGAGTAGTTATTATGGCAAACATGCTGGATTGCAGGCCTTCTGCCTGGAGGCTGGGCGCATACAGGTAGGCTGTCCCATTCCCGACATTTGTGAGGTTCAGGGTGAAAAAGTCTTGTTCGCCAACCATCATGCCCAGGGTTTCTTCCTCCACCTCTATCCATGGCTTGTTTATCGTCAGGTAAAGGTTGGCCATTGTGGAAAGCATCAGGCTCGGGCCATTTTCTGGCTTTCCCACGCATTGGATACGGCCTTCGTAGTCCCCATCGTAATCTAGGATTTCGGTTGGGGGCATCTCCACTATGATTTTGCCGGTTATGGTTGAATTGTCAGGGATTTCGGTGGATTCGAGTTCAACACGCGCATACTCTGCAAAATCAGCATCAATAAAGCACTCAACATCATTTAGCGCAGTTGTGGAATAAAGGGTGAAATTTGCCTCTCCTGGAAGAGGATAATTAATTATTATGTCAATGTCCTCTGGATTTATGGAAAAATGCTCATATGCGGGGGGGACATAAGGAGGGGGCTCAACCGGCTCTTCCGGGGGAATGCCTATGTGCGGGCCCCCGGGCCCGCTTGGGGGGGAAGGTGGCCTCTCCCCAACCCTGAAGGTTACCGAGTCAGACCCTACCTGCCCTTCGCTGTCATTTGCATATAGCTCAAGCGTATGGGTGCCGTCTTCCACAATGAGTATATACGGTATTGTGCAGTCAGGCATGTCCGTCCTTTGCCCATCAAGGAGGTACCAGCAGGAATCCAGAGGATAGTAAGAATAAATCGTATATGTGAAGGGGATTTGGTTTATGGTGTATCCCGTCTCTTCAGGAGAAAGGATTGTGACCATGGGCGGGAAATTGCCCGGGCCTATTCCGTTTATGTGGATTACGTATCCGCTTGTGTATCCGCCCAGTGAAAGAACAACAGAATCATTTATGGAAGTGATTGCAGTGTCGATGGTTTCAAGCGTATCATCAGGAAGGGTGCCAACAACAAGGTAATCTACATCAGGGATTATGGGCGAGCCGCCATCATCAAGGGCTTCTGTAACTGTGATGTTGACTGTATTCCCTGTGCGGTTTTCCACAACAGTATAGTTGCCTGCAAGCCAGCCGTTTGTGGGAAGGAGCTTGACCCTCTCCGGGCTGGAGAGGTCTTCGGAATCAGAAATGAAAACAAAGGGGATGGAAGGATACCATGCCCTGAAGCTCGAGAGGTCCAGGGGAAGGTAAACACAGTTGGTTGGGGGCACCGAAGTTATCTGCAGGGGGTAATGGGATATCTCTAGGTAGTCCCCGGGATTAATCCCGTCTGCATACGCCATTGCGACCCATTTTTCCTGGAGCTCTGCTGCGGTGTCTGCACAGAGCCTTAACTCTGCATCCGGGTTTTCCAGGGAATTGTCTGCATATGAGTAAGAGCCATTCTGGGGGCCCCAGCCCTGGGCAGAATAATCATCATAAACAAGATTGATGACAGAATGGTTGTTTGCATCCACTATGTATGGGTAATAGTAGGAAAAGGAAAGGGAAAGCAGCGCTAGCAAAAATAAAATGCGCTTCATGTTGGATCCACCAGCTTCTTGGTGATTGAGTATACCTCGTACATCCAGTCATAGATGTCAAAGATGTAGGTATTCTTGTTTATTACGTCCTTGTCGTTTGTCCAGCCTGGCCCAACACAAGTTTTGTTTGGTACCAGCAGTGGGTAGTCTTCTATCTCTGAGCCATTGTATGCAAAATCTATTGGATTCGAGCCGCCGCTGTGGTAGCCGTTCACTATTACTGAATAATCCCCTACGTTCGGGGTTAGGTTTACCGGGGATCCAGGAGAATAGAACTTATTGCAAGTCGGTATCAGAGTAACCGTAACATAACCGGAAGAATTGCCCGTAGCTGTACCCTTTGATTCGCTGCTAAGGCCCCTGGGGGTGGCCCCGTCAGTCCAGGTCTGTATTGGGGCAAATGGGTTGAGCCCGTTGGTTTCAGTTATCTCATACCTTGCATTCGGGACTTCGTCTCCGTTGGAATTGTTTATGTAGAATGTTACGTTGTAGGGGCGGCCCCATTCAGGGAAAACATTGGTATAATTTCCGTCTATCCAAACATGGAGGTACCATACTGGGGAGATTGAAATTGTGGCGGTCCCAAGATTGTCTGCCTTGGAGCATTCTGCAATCTGGTTTGTGGAATCTGCATAACCCCTCAGGTTTACGTTACCTGCAAGGCCGGTTGCATTGAATATGTAATTCCGGGTGGTTGAGCCTCCCCCGGAAGCCAGGTCTTCTGTAATTGGATAATTGACAGTGTCAGAATATCCTGAGCCGGAAACATTGAACTGCAGCACAAAATCAGTTGTAACATTCACATTTCCGGCATTGGTAATGGTTATTGTTACGTTGCTGCTGCCTCCATAGGGAATGGAGCCAGGGCTTGGGGAAACAGTAGTGCGCAGGTTGGCCCCTATGCAGATGGGGTCTCCCAGGCCGTCAACAACCACGTAGCGGTTGTGGACGTGCTGGTCATCTACTGTGCCCACAAGGGAAAGGCCCACAGGGAGGTCTGAAGAATCATTTGCGATTACTGCATCATCGCACTCGTTCCCGAAATCATCATCACAGAGGGCAATGAGCATACTGCGCCCTGTTGTGCTGTTCAGGCCCCAGTCCGCAGCCCCTGGTCCCCTTGTAATAGAGCCAAGCTCAGTCTGGAAAGTGATTGAATTTACATTGGCATTGACAAGCCCGGTTGCCTGGCTGAACGAGCGGGAGACAGAATAGCTTCCCTCAAGCCACCCATCTGCATAATCAACAGGCACCAGGTCAGGGGAACCGGTGCCATCAGAATTATCAGAGATTAATGCATGGATCCTCCCAGGAAAGGCGGAAACAAAAACAGGAGGCGTCCGGGTAGAGTCCTTGAACTGGGAAAATGCAAAAGAATCAACAGGAGTGTAGTAGCAGGGGCCTGTGCCAATAGAAGTGTAAACCATGGTGTTCGTTGAGCCTGAAGTGAGATTCTTGCTTATTGGAACCATTATCCAGGTTCCGCTCACATTGGCAGTGTAAGCAGCGGCGATATACTTCTGCCCCTCATTGCAGAGCTCAAGGGCAAAATCAGGGTTGTTTCCGAAAGTGTCCACATACACCTTGAAGGCGGCAGAGGATTCTACATTGGTGGTTACGTTGCTTGCATCCACTATGCTTGCAGATGCGAAAAGAAGCGGAAGGCAAAACAGGAATATTGCTATTTTTTTCATTATTACACCGTAGATATCGACTTTCCAATGTTGGAAAGCACCTGGTTGATGTTCTGTAGCGCAGAAGCTATTAAAGCATTTGTAGCAGTGTCCATTGTCGGCTCTGAGGAAGTCGGGGGCTCAAGCAGTGAATCAACTGCAAAGGTAAGGGTTGCTATGTTGCTCCCCCCATATTCCACAAAGACCGTAAGGTTTGCATCATTGTTGTAGCGGGTCGGGATAAGTATGAATGTTTCGTTGCTTGGGAAGGGCCCGGTGTTGTTGTAAAGGGATTTCTCAGGCTGGAGAGGAACAAAAATTATGAATCCGTCTGTTTCCTGGACCGTAAGGTTCGCAGTGACCGGAACCCCGCCGTTGGTTACGGTTATGTTGAATATGTTCGGGGCACCTGCCTTAAGGGTGGGGGAGCCGGTCACGCCCCCAAGGGTGGTCACATTTACAGATGCACCACGGTACTTGCCTGCATAAATCCAGGTGCTTGCAGTTGTTGCAAGCTGGTTCATGTTCTGCACAGATGACTTTACCTGGCTTTCATAAGAGGGATTTACAAGTGAGGAGCGATAGGTGGGGGTAAGGGAGTCATATGTTGCAATGGAAAGATTTATCCTGCAATAAGACGGGCTGGTAACTTCTGCATATATCTCATGGCCATATGGATCCGGGACATTGTAGCGGGTAGGGGAAAGCGCAAAAACAGCATTCCCTGCTGCATTTGTTTCCATCAATGCCCTTCCAACATAATCCCTGCCAGGGTAAAGATTTGGGTAAAGGATATTGCGCCCGTTGGTTTCAACCACATTGACAACTGCGTGGTCGATTGGTGCGGTGGAGTTTTCATATGTTACCAGAAACTCCACATCATAGGGAACTGCGGTTTTTGGGAAAACATCTGTTGGCACCCCATCTATCAGCACAGATATCTCGCACTCTTCCGGATAAACGTAGAAAAGGTAGTGGTCTTCCTTTGGGACCATATACTGGAAATCAAAATATGTGCCATTGTAGCCAAGGACGGTGGAGATATTGGTAACGAATACCGGCTCCTGATGAGTCCCATTGTCGAACTTGAGCACCCCAAGGAAAGAATGGTTTTGCAGGTAGATGTAAGCACAGGAATAGGTTACTGCACCAATGGTGCAGGGGGCGGTTGCAAGGGGGTCTGCAAAGGTGCGGAGGGGGCTATCTGAAAAGGTGGAAAAATTAAGGCCGCTGAATGCGCTAAAGGAGCTGAACATTCCGGTGGAATTGAAATCAGATGCAGCAGGGGAATAAACGTCAGAAAGGTATGGCTTGTTGCTTATGCGGTCAGAAACCACAATCATTGATTCATTATAGTATGTGCCATTGGGGTAGTTAAGGTAAAATGTATCCGGGGGGCCCACAGTTTGGTTGGATATTGAGAGATTAGGGTCTGATGGGGAAAAAGGGTCCATCCATCCGACTATCCCTGACCAGTAATGGGTGAGCTCCTGCCCGCCCAAATCAGTATAGGATATGTTGCCGCCTTCTATATTTACATCGTCTGCAAGGGACAGGGAGGTCGCTAAGAGGAGCGCCAGCAGCAGGTTCCTCATGGGAGGTATAACTACCGCATAATTTATAAATAAAATATGTGCTTATAATTAGCAGGAATAATGAAAGGTGGATAGTTATGGGTTCTAGAGAATTAGAAATGCCTGGGAAGACAGGCGAAGTTGAAGTGCTTAAACTGCCTGGGGAAAAGAAGGTACTTAGGCAGTTCGATCGGGCAATGAAGAAGGCAATTAAAGACTTTACTAATGTGGGAAGAGCATCGTTGGAAAAAAAGGGAGGTGTCCCCACAAATAAAAAGTTGGAAAACATTGCAAAAGACCTTGGGTACTGGAATGATGAAGAGGGTAAGATTGATGATATTAATGAGTTCATGGCAAAGGTGCAGAAAATCTTGATTGGAGCACATAACGGCATAAAGACTACTGTCCCTGCGCTGTACAAAGAAGTTTCTTCAAAAAACAGGCCCTGTAGTGCACAGGCATATGCCAATACTGATCACATTGGTATTGATGCAGGGACACTCAAAAAAACGCTTGAGATATTCAATAAATTTTTCAACCAAAAATATGGTATAGAGCACAGGACAGGAGGGGAGGAGCATGGGACAGGGGAAAAGGGGAGGGTCCCGATTACCCTGAAAGACGTTTCAATAGATGAGGATACAGAAGGCATACGCTGGGCTACAGTAGAGCTGGATTGGAGCGATGACAGGTATTTCAAAGAAACACAGGATTACGCTGCATTGGTCCCTAAAAAAAAAGAACCTTCTGAATTCCGGAAAAAGCATGCATAACTCTCATGAAAAAAACCATTTCAGAGCTTTACAGGGAACGCTTTCCCGAGGCCACTGCGGTGCAGAAGAAGGCGATTCCGCTTATTCTTTCCGGGAAAAATACCCTAGTGGTTGCTCCCACAGGTAGCGGCAAGACTGAGGCTGCTGTGCTGCCGGTGCTTGAAAAAATTCACGGGGAAGCGGGGATTGCTGCATTATACATAACGCCACTGCGTGCATTGAATAGGGACATCTGCAAAAGAGTGGAATGGTGGGCTGAGCACGCAGGCATCAGCCATGCGGTAAGGCATGGGGACACGCCGCAAAGCGAAAGGGCGAAGCAAAGCAGGAAACCGCCACAGCTGCTGATTATTACTCCTGAAACGCTGCAGGCAATTCTTGTGGGGAAGGTATTGAGGAAGCATCTTGCAAATGTGAAATACGTAATTGTGGATGAACTGCATGAACTGGTGGACAACAAAAGGGGAGCGCAGCTTTCAATGGCTTTGGAGAGGCTTGGGGTGGTTGCGGATTTCCAGAGGATTGGGGTAAGCGCAACAATTTCGGATGAGCAGGAGGCAGGGAAACTGCTGTGCGGAGTGGGGAGGAAATTTGAGGTTGCTGCAGGGGGGAAAAGAAGGAAGATGGACATTTCTGTGGTAAAAAGCTATGGGGGGGAAGAAAAGGCATTTGAAAAGCTTATTGGGATGATCGGGGACAAGCAGCGCATACTTTTTGTGAACACACGGAGCACTGCGGAAGCCATGGCAACTTACCTGAACCTGAAAACAAAGGAAATCGATGTGCACCATGGATCGCTTGCTGCAGGGCTGAGAATTAACACAGAAAAGGAATTCAAGAAAGGAAAAGTGCATACGCTTATTGCTACCTCTTCGCTTGAGCTGGGGCTGGACATCGGGGGGATTGATGAAGTGATACAGTTTGGATCCCCTAGGCAGGTTGCAAGAATGGTGCAGCGGGTAGGGAGAAGCGGGCACGGGGTTGGAAGGCTTCCTGTGGGCAAGATCATTGCAGGGGATATTGACGATTACCTTGAGGCGAAGGCAATCGTAGACAAGTGGGGGGAGGGGTACCTGGAAAAAAGGGAGGCTGTGAGGGGGGCGATGGATGTTGTGGGCCACCAGGTTGTGGGGATGCTGATGGACAATGGAAAAATGAAGCAGGAAAAGATATTCAGGGTGCTTAGCAGGGCCTACTCTTTTGGGCTGGATAAAGAAGGATTTGAGAAAGTAGTAGAGCAGCTCTGGAGGGAGAAGCTGGTGCTCATTGAATATGGGAACCTGATCTTGAGGAGATACGGGAGGGAATATTATTTCTACAACCTGACAACAATTCCAAAGGAGAGGAAATTCAAGCTGAGGGACAGGATTACCAACAGGATTATCGCCTCCCTAGATGAAGTATTTGTAGTGAACCTTGCACCTGGGGAAACATTCTCATCAAAAGGGAAAGTATGGACAGTTGTTGAGATTGAGGCAGATGAGCTGATTGCGGAGCCTGCAATGGGCTTTGACTTTGTGATTCCGGATTGGGTGGGAGAAGAGATTCCAGTTGAGTGGGAAGTTGCGAGGGAGGTTGCGAAGCTCAGGGAAAAGGAAGTGAAGCTGGCTCCTAAAAAGAACGAGATTTACCTGGAGATTGTGGATGATGTAGCTGTAGTGCATTCATGCTTCGGGAACAGGGTAAACGATTTGTTTGCAAGGATATTTGCAAAGAAACTGGGCGAGAGGCTAAAGTTTGAGGTAATTGCAGTTGCTGATCCGTACAGGGTAATGCTGAAGTTCCCTTACCCTGTTGCAGAAGAATGGATAGAGGGAATATTTGAGATGGGGGATGTGGGCGTTGAGGCTGAAAGGGCACTGGAAGGCTCTTCGCTGCTTAGGATGAGTTTCCTGCATGTGGGTAGGCTGTTTGGGTTATTTGGGGAAAATGCAGAGGTAAGCAGCAAGATGGTAAGGTTCATGCGGGAAAGCCCGGTGTACGAAGAGGCTGTAGAGGCAGTATTCAGAAGGAGGCTGGACATAGAGGGGGCAGAAAAGGTTGTGGAAGGGATTAGAAAGGGGAAATACAGGCTGAGGGTGGAAAAAAGGAAACGTCTCTCTATGCTTGGAAGGGTCGGGGTCGGGAGGCTGAGCAGGGGAGATGCAATGGGAGCATTCGAGCCAAGGGAATCAATGATACGGCTGTTCAGGGAAGAGCTGGAAAACAAGAAGGTAACGCTGAAGTGCCTGAATTGCGGGGCAATTCGGATTACAACGGCAGGAAAAGTTGAGGAGGGCCCAAAATGCCACAAGTGCAGGCGACAGGCCCTTGCACCCATGATGAAGCATGCAACAAAAGAGGAAGAGAAGTACATGACAGGGATACTCAGGGCATATGGGAAGAGGGGGCTTTATGCACTACTTGTATATGGGGTGGGGGCAAAAACTGCAGACAGGGTGCTGAGGAGGCTGCACAGGGACGAAGAGTCGTTCTTTTTGGATTTGATAGAAGAGCAGAAAAAATTCATAAAAAACAAGAAATACTGGAGCGTGAGGTAGCTAAAGGTCGATTGTATCCCCGTTCTTGGGTGCAACCGCATCAAAGCCCATCCCTGCAAGCTCCTGGGCAAAACCAGGTGTATCGTCCCCATGGTTGAGTATTATCTTTTCCGGGTTGACTTTCTTCACAAAATCGACTAGCCCGGAGTGGCCAACATGGGCACTGAAATCCAGGTAGTCTGCAGGCACGGAAACCTCAAGCTCATATCCATCAACAAGGGCCTTACTCTGATTCAGTATCCTCCAGCCATTTGTGCCTTCAACATTATAGCCTGTGAAAATGAGGCGGGATGCAGGGTTGAGGTGCTGGAGGTACCTTAATGCAGGGCCGCCCTCCATCATCCCTGCGGTGGAAACAATTATGCTGGGCTCTGCAGTTGCATCCTTCTTGTCCCTAATGCTATCTGCAAAAATAGTTTCTTGGGCAGCTTCCCGGAATGACTTGGGGTCGCGTATGTAATCATCGTTGTTTAGGTAGATGTTGGTTACTGCCTTGGACATTCCGTCAAGAAATACTGGTATGCCACGAAGGCGCGAATGGAGCACAGAAAGCAGTTCCTGGGAGCGCCCAACTGCAAACGCAGGAAGCAGCACTGTCCCCCCAAGGTCGATTGTTTCCTCTATTGTGGAGATAAGCTTTTTCTCAAGCTCCTCCCTGTTGGGGTGCTCGCGGTTGCTGTAGGTACTTTCCAGGATAAGATAGTCTGCCTCTTCTGGGGGCACTGCTCCCTTGTGCATACGCGTGTCCCCCATCTTGAAATCTCCGGAATAGAGGAGCGTCTTTCCATTATGCTTTGCCTTGACCATAGCAGAGCCAAGGATATGGCCTGCGTCATGCAGAGAATAGTCGGTGTCGCCAAGCGAAAGAACCTGCTCGTAAAGAAGGGGCGCATAGCGGTTTTCCGCACGGTTTACATGCATCTCCTGGTAGGGGGAATCCTCCCCCATTATTTTAAGGGAGTCTGCCCAGAGCAGGGAAGCAATCTCCATTGTGGGCGGAGTCCCGAACCAGTGGACAGGCGGGCGTGTGTAAAGCTCAGGGATGCAGCCGCTGTGGTCCAAGTGGGCATGGGAAAGGACCATTGCATCTATGTCCCCTTGGTAAGGCAGGGGCATCAGGTTTTGCTTTTTTGGATTCTGCCTGGAATAAATTTTCAAGCCATAATCAAAAAGGGTGCGCTGGTCTGTTTCTACAAGGAAGCAACTCCTTCCAACTTCCTGGCAGGACCCAAGGCAATGCACTCGCATGGGAGAGGTATCCATAAAAAAGGATTAATAGGGGTGGGTTGGCTGACGGTAGGTGTAACCATGGTTACAAAGAAGCCGTGCAAATCCCTCACAATTTAGGCAAAAACACCGGCGACTTTAAATTTATTGTAGGATTAAACTGGAGCATGGCGAAAAAAGCCACGCTTCCGGAATTTGAAATGCTTGGGAAATACAAGATAAAGCCTCTTCCATATGGGATTGCAAAAACCGAGGAAGATGCACTGGAGATTGCAAAAAAGATAGGCTACCCTGTTGCCCTGAAGATCGTCTCCCCGGAAATAACCCACAAAACAGATGTGGGCGGGGTAAAGGTAAGGATAAAGGATGAAAAAAGGCTGAAGCATGCATATGAAGACATAATGGAGGGGGCAAAAAAGCACAAAATAACCGGGGTGCTGGTGCAGAAGATGGCAAGGAGGGGGGTGGAGCTGATTATAGGAGGGAAAAAAGACCCACAGTTCGGGCACTTAGTGATACTCGGGATGGGAGGAGTATATGTGGAAATTTTCAGGGATGTCACCGCAAGAATCTGCCCGATTAACAAACAGGATGTAAAGGACATGATTAATGAGCTGGAGTCCCACCCCCTAATAACAGGAATACGGGGAATGAAGCCGATAAAGCTTGGTGCCCTTTACTCATTAATGGTCAAAACATCAAAGATGATTGTAAATGAAGACATGGAGGAGCTGGACCTTAACCCGGTAATATTTGATGAAAAAGGGTATGACATTGTTGACGTGAGGTATGCAAAATGAGGGAGGGCCTTTCCAATCTTAAATATGTATTCGCCCCCAAGTCAATTGCAGTTATCGGGGCATCTGAAAACCCCTCAAAGCTCGGAAATGTAATATTGAAAAACCTGGTGGATGGCGGATATGAAGGGAAGATATACCCTGTGAATCCAAAATACCAGGAATTGCTTGGGATGAGGTGCTATCCAGACATAAAAAAGCTGAGGGGAAAGGTGGACCTTGCAATTTTTGCAATACCTGCCCCGCTCATACCAAAAGTTGCAGATGATTGCGGGAAAAATGGGGTAAAGGGGTTGATTGTCCTTTCCGCAGGTTTCGGGGAGGTGGGAAACAACAAGCTTGAGGAAAAGTTAGGGGCAACTGTCCAAAGGCATGGTATGGCCATGGTGGGGCCAAACTGCCTTGGGGTGCTGAATCCGGAAAAACGGGTGGACAGTATATTCTTTCCCTTCTTCAAATTCGGCAGGCCAAATGTGGGGGACATATCGATTATAACCCAGAGCGGGGCAGTGGGAACATGCATAGCGGACCTTGCTTCATATTACCGGGTAGGCTTTTCCAAATTTATTTCATATGGGAACGGCACGACAATAAATGACGCGGACCTTGTCGAATACCTGGGCGCCGACCCCAAAACAAAGCAAATCCTGCTCTATCTGGAGGGGACAAAGGATGGAAAAGGGCTCCTTAAAGCGCTGGAAAAAGTGAATAGGAAAAAGCCTGTCATAGTGCTGAAAGCAGGGAAAAGCAAGTCTGCAGGAGAAGCGGCAATGTCCCATACAGGGAACCTTGCAGGGAACTACCTGGCATACCAGGCTGCGTTCAGGGAAAGCAGGGCAATAGAAGTTGATTCGGTTATAGAGCTTTTCCAGGTTGCAAACATATTCAGCCAGGCAATGCCAAAAGGAAAAAAGGTTGCGGTGCTTACGGACGGTGGTGGGTTGGGGGTCCTGGCTGCAGATGCGCTTGAAAAAGAAGACTTAGAGGTAGCAAAATTCAGCAGGGAAACCACAAGGAAGCTTAAGAAAGTCCTGCCTTCATATGTGAATGCAGTAAATCCATTGGACATTGTTGCGGACTCCGGGACAGAAACGTATGAGAAAGCACTGAAGATACTGATGGAGGACAGAGAAATAGATTCTGTGATTGTAATTATATTGTTCCAGGCTCCCGCCGTGGATTCAAGAATAATAGATGTGCTGGTAAAGGAATCAGACAGGAAAGTGAAGCCGATAGTTGTTGTCGCTGTTGGGGGGGAGTATACAAAAAACAATATGAAAGTGCTTGACAGTTACGGCATACCTACGTATGGATATCCTGATGCTGCAGTAAAAAGCCTGAAGAGGTTCACTGACTACTCACTTTTTCTTAAGGACAAGAAATAGGTGGTCCTTCTCGTAAGGCTCCAGGTTTATCTCTTCAACGAGCTCAAGCTCTTTTGAGAGTTCCTCTTTTACCTGTGTGTAGGTTTCTTCAGGTTTTTTTGTAACATCTATGCTCTGGGACTTGATTGCAATCATTGCATGCCCCCCTTTTTTCAGGAACATGCGGGAGTTCTTTAGCAGGATGTCTGCCTGCTCGGGTGAAGCCACATCCTCATAGATAATATCGACTTCACCTACTTCATGGTAGCTCTGGGGCTGGCGGGCATCGGCAAGAATGGGTATGATGTTGTCCCTTTTTTCACAAAGCCGCAAAAGGGTTTTCATGGAATGTGCAGAGACCTCAACCGCGTATATCCCACCATCAACAAGGATGTCAGAAAGATGGGAGGGAGTAGTGCCTGTTGAGGCGCCAAGATAAAGGATTGCGGAATTATATTTTATTGGGTTATTTCTGAGGCCGTTCTTTATTGCTGCGCAGAGCTTGCTCCTGTTGGGGTTCCATGCACGATATTCCTTCCCCCCAATCTGCATTAGATTCTCTCCATAGACCTGTGATCCTGGAGCCCTGTTTGGGGTGAGGATGCGGCCCTGGTGCTCAAAAACATTTTCAAAAATCTCTTTCATGTGCTAAATTAAGAAAAGAAGGAAATTAAAGGTGAGGCTTTCTGAATGCCTTCATGGGAAATAATTCTTCTGCCTTTTCTTCAGAGAGGAAATCCAGGGCAGTGCTGCAGACAGGGCATTTAAACCCAAAGTCTGTGGCTGAAACAAATTCATGGATGCTTGAGCCCCCGCAATTTGGGCAAAAATAGTATTCTCCGTTGCTGAAATCAAAATTCTTGCGCTCCTCCTCAATCTTGGAGTTGACCCATCCCTGCATTCTGCCTACATTAAGGCACCAGAAATAGGAAAACCAACCTGTCTCTGAATCCTTGTGGCGGGTGTAATCAACTATGCCCAGGGAATGGAGCTTATTCAGGGTTGCCCGGACATCACTGATTTTTATTTTCATCTTTTTTGAGATGTCTTCGTCGCTTGAATTGTTGGAAAAGCCGCGGACAATCTCCAGTGCATGTTCGCCTCCTGCCTCAATGATAAGGTGGCGGGCATAAGCGTCTGAAAGTAGCCTTGATATCTCTGCCCTGTTGAGCTCCTTTTGCGGAGAATCCCTGGGTTTTTTCTTTTCTTTTATTTTTGGTTTGGGCTTCCTGGCCAGTTTTGGGGCAGATGGCTTTGTTTTCTTGGTTGCCTTCCTGGCAGGCCTTTTGCTTGCCGCTGGTTTTTTCCTGGGTGTTTTCTTTTTCACTGTTTTGTTTTTGGTTGTTTTTTTCTTGGGGGATTTTCTGCTGGATGAATTCTTTTTCACCTGTTTCTTTTTCACGGTTTTTTTGCTTGTGGTTTTTTTAGCGGTTTTTCTTGTGGGTTTTTTCTTGGCTGGCTTCTTTTTCACGGTTTTTTTCTTGCAGGGTTTTCTGGACTTTTTGGTTTTCATGCTCTTCACTCTCTTCTTTGTCGTTTTCTTTGCCCTTTTTGCAACCGCTTTTCTTACTGCATTGCGCGCAGTGGATTTCTTGAGTTTTTTTGAGGCCTTTTTAGGTGCAGTTTTCTTTTTTGGGGATTTGTTTGCGGGGCGTTTTCTGGTCTTTTTTTGTGATTTTTTCTTCATTTGCTTCTTCGGCATCAGGAACCACCATGAGGCAAGTGTATTTAGGGGCGCCCCACATATTTAAATCTTTTTGAGGGCGGAAGGGGCAAAGGGTTTTATTTAGATATGGTGGGGCACCGGAAACCTGGCCTGAAAGATATTTTAAGCTGGAAAACCAAATAATTACGGGAAAGACGATGAAGCCGGACAACTACTGCGTAATATGCAAAGGCACCAAAAATATGTGTGGCCTGGGCTATTGCCCAATACTGAAAAAAATAAACCGGCAGTGCAAAATAAGCAAGGAGGTAAAGCAGGATGTTTTCGGGGCAACAAATGAAGCATTTGTGGGATCAGGCAACTATCCTGATGTTTCCTGGGGCCCGGTGCTCTCGCTTGAGGCACATAAAGACATGAGGGGGATATATGAAGAAGGATACGAAAAGGTCATTGAGTACCGGGCAGCTATGGTGAAGGGAAGAAGGTTTGGCGGGATACGCCCAAGCAGAAGAAGCGCTAGGGAAACGCAGGAAGCTGCGCTTTCAGTAAAGCCGGTAGACCTTGAAATAAACTTCTCAAGGAAGCCAAAGTATGATATGAGATTTTCTTCTGTTGTGCAGCCAACCGGGGCTTCGGCACCCATGCGCAGGGTAAGGGTATGCGACAACCCAAGGATACCAAAAAAAGTTGATTCGCTTATTGATGAAGGAAGAAAAGCAAGGGAGACTGCAGTGGAGCTTTATGAGCGGGGGCTTGGGAATTACTATATTACCAATGTGCTTTCAGTAGGGAAGCTTGGTGCGCTTGAGAACAGGATTATGGTTCCGACACGCTGGAGCATAACCGCAACTGATGATATGCTGGGGAAGCACCTTATGGAAAGGGTGCGGGAATACCCCAAATTAAACAAAGTCTGGCTATTCAGCCATGAATCTTTTTCGAATCACTACGAGATACTGGTTATTCCGGGCGCATGGGAATTCGAGAATTTTGAGGCATGGTGCCCGAACACAGTCTGGAACATTGGGGGAAGCGTTGCCCGTGTAAGCGAAGAGTACGAGCCGTTCGGAGGGAGGAGCAAATATGCGGCCACACAGGCAGGTGCATATTATGCAGTGAGGCTTGCGGTGCTGGAGTTCCTCGAGCGGATACGGCGGCAGGGGAGGGTTGTTGCAATACGGGAGGTTTATGAAGGGTACCAGGTCCCGGTTGGGGTTTTCCAGGTGAGGGAGAACGCAAGGGATGCAATGGAAAACCCAAAAATGTACTCAGGCGTAAAAGAGGCACTTGGGATAGCAGGGGAAAGGCTTAGGTTGCCTGTTTCTGAATACACAAAGCAGAGCAGGGTTATTGGGCAGAGAAACCTGCTTGAGTTTTTGTAACCATGGTTACATTGAACCCGCGCGTGCCCGCACGCAATATTATAAATTTAGGCGCAGAGTAACCGCAATATTGGTGGGATTGATGCGAAGAATTGAAGTCAAGCCAAAGGGCAGCCTGCGTGAGCCTGCCAGCTATCCCCTTAAAAAAGAAATAGAAGGCCTCTTCAAAGTCGAAGTTGCAGATCTGATGATAACAAAGGCGTACACCATCGATGCTGATTTAAGCGATGAAGAAATGGAAAGGCTAGGCAAGGAGCTTTTTGCAGACCGAATTGCAGAAGAATACAGTTTTTCAGGGCCCTGCTACCCGGGCGCTTGGAGAATAGAAGTGGGGCTCCTTCCGGGCATGACCGACAATGTGGGCAAAACAGCGAAGAAAGCAGTTGCAGATATCCTGGGAAAGGACCAGGACGTATACTATTCCCGGGTTTACTACATAGATGCAGAGCTTGAGGATGAAGAAGCGCTTGATGAGCTGGCGGGGAAGCTGCTTGCAAACAGGGTAATCGAACGCTGGAGGGTCTATCCCCCGAAAGACAGCACATTTGAGCCGTTCCCTGCAAAAGTAGAGCTTGGCCATTCTCCAGAAGTGGAAGAGATAAACCTGGACATTGGGGATGATGCATTGGCCAAGATGAGCAAGGAAAGGCTTCTCGCCCTGTCCCTGGAAGAGATGAAAGGGATAAAGGAATACTACAAACAGGGCACTGTGCAGGAGCAGCGGGAAAAGGTGGGGCTGGGCAGCCGCGCAACAGATGTGGAGCTTGAGGCCCTTGCTCAATCATGGAGCGAACACTGCAAGCACAAAATATTCAATGCAACAATTGAATATTCAGAGAACGGGGAGCTGGTGGAGGAAATAAATTCGATTTTCAAGACATACATACGCGGTGCAACAGAGAAGGCGATGAAGCCTTATGTAATTTCAGTTTTCAAGGACAATGGAGGGATAATAAAATTCAACCTGGACCACGATGTTGCAGTAAAGGTTGAGACCCATAATGCTCCCTCAGCGCTTGACCCATATGGGGGGGCAATAACCGGAATCCTTGGAGTAAACCGCGATGTACTGGGCACAGGAATGGGCGCAAAGCCCGTGGCAAACATGGACATGCTCTGCTTTGGGCACCTGGATGAGAAAGACGTGCCTGAGGGGGTGATGCACCCAAAAAGAATTGCAGAGGGAGTAATCAAGGGGATAAAGGACGGGGGGAACCCGGTGGGCATCCCCACTGTGAACGGGTCCATTGTTTTTGAAAAGTGCTATACTGCAAGGCCGCTTGTGTATGCAGGCACTGTGGGCATAATGCCCAACAAGGTAGAGGACCGGCCCACTGCAGAAAAAAAGATTGAGCCAGGATACCTGGCAGTGATGGTGGGGGGAAAGATAGGCAAAGATGGCATACACGGTGCAACCTTCTCTTCCCAGGAGCTTACAACAGGCATAAGCTCAAGCGTTGTGCAGATTGGGGATGCTATAACCCAGAAGAAGGTAATCGACTTTGTACTGGAAGCGCGCGACAAGATGCTTTTCGAAGCGATAACAGACAACGGTGCCGGAGGCCTTTCATCAAGCATAGGGGAGCTTGCGCAGCTCTCGGGCGGATGTGAGATATACCTTGACAGGTGCCCCCTGAAATACCCTGGCCTGGACCCCTGGGAAATCCTGCTTTCTGAGTCGCAGGAAAGGATGACCCTTGCAGTGCCTAAGGAAAGGTGGGGAGAGCTGGAAGGCCTTGCAAAAAAGCATGATGTTGAGGCCACTGTTGTTGGCACATTCACTGGCAGCGGCTATTTCCATATTCTTTACAATGAGGAAACAGTAGGTTACCTGATGATGGAGTTCCTGCATGAGGGAATGGGGAAAATGAAGCTCAGGGCAAACTGGGAGAAGAAGATTTATCCTGACCCAAACATAACAGACACCGACCCTAATGATTCCCTTATGAAACTGCTTGCCCAGCCAAATATTGCATCAAAAGAATGGGTCATCCGCCAGTATGACCATGAGGTGCAGGGGGGCAGTGTTGTGAAGCCAATAATGTGCAACAACAGCACTTCAGATGCGGCTGTGATCAGGCCTATACTTGACTGGGAAGAGGGCCTGGTGGTTAGCCACGGCATCTGCCCAAGGCAGGTCGAGGATTCTTACCACATGGCACAGCTAGCAGTGGATGAGGCAGTCAGGAACGCAATTGCAACAGGGGCAATGTTCGGCTACCTTGCATGCCTTGATAATTTCTCCTGGCCCGACCCAATCAAATCTGAGAAAACACCCGATGGGGAATATAAGCTTGCGCAGCTCGTCAGATGCGTGAAGGGGCTGCATGATGCTGCGGTGGCATATGGCTGCCCATTGATTTCAGGCAAAGACAGCATGAAAAATGAATATACTGTAGACGGGCAGAAGTATGCAGTAAATCCCACTCTCCTGGTCACAGTAGTTGGGAAGATACAGGATGTGGAGGAGGCAGTCACAGTGAATTTCAAAGAGCCAGGGGACCTAGTCTATGTGCTTGGGAAAACAAAGGGGGCAATGGGAGGAAGCGAATACTTTAAGCTCTACGGAGGCATTGGAAACGGGATGCCGACTGTTGACCTGCAGGCAAATATCGGCCTGTATTCTGCACTTTCAAAAGCAGCTGCTGCAGGACTTGTCAGCTCAGCGCACGATATCTCAGATGGGGGGCTGGCGGTCGCATTCGCAGAATGCACAATGGCCGGGCTGAGGGGGGCGGACCTTGACCTTGGATTATGCGAAGCTGAAACAGACGACCCGTATTGCCTCCTGTTTTCAGAAGACCCTGGCAGGTTCATTGTAACAGTAAGGGCTGAAAATGAGAAAAAATTCGAAAAAATAATGGCAGGGACCCCCTTCAGGAAGGCAGGCAGGGTGAGAGGCGACAGGAGGATGGTGATACGGCAGGGGGAGAAGGTCCTTGTGAATCAGGACGCATCAGATGTGAAGGCCGCGTGGAGAGGAGGGTTGAAATGGTAGGAAAAACAAATGCCCTTGTGCTCAATGGATATGGAATAAACTGCCCTGTTGAAACAGCATATGCAATAAAGGCGGTGGGCGGGAATGCTGAGATAAAGCATGTCAGCGAGATCCTGGAAAGCCCTTTGCTGCTCGAAAACTACAATTTCCTTGTAATACCAGGGGGTTTTTCTTTTGGTGACGACATAGGCTCTGGCAAGGTGCTCTCCAACAAACTCAGGTATAAAACAGGTGGGAAGCTGCTTGATTTCATAAGCCAGGGAAAGCTCCTGATGGGTATCTGCAATGGGTTCCAGGTCCTGGTAAAGATGGGGCTGCTCCCAGAGCCTGATTTTGAGCAGAGGGTTACGATAACATATAACCAATCGGGAAAATTCGAAGACAGGTGGGTAAATCTGCTCGTAAACCAGAAGTCTCCCTGCATATTTACAAGGGAGCTGGCAGAAATAGACATGCCTGTTCGGCATGGAGAGGGAAGATTCATACCTGCGACAAAGGAAGTGCTTGATGAAATTACTAAAAGCGACCTGCATGTTATCCAGTACATAGATGACAAGGGCGGCCTTGGAAAATACCCCTGGAACCCCAATGGATCGGTCCTGAACATTGCGGGAATCTGCGACAAAAGCGGACAGGTCTTTGGAATGATGCCCCACCCGGAAGCCTACAACCACCGCACAAACCACCCCTGCTGGGCAGGGGGGACAGGGTCGACAGGAAGGGGGCTCTCCCTGTTCAGGAACGCGGTTTCATATATTGAGCAGGAATGGTGAGGGCGGATGCCAAAGAGAAAATTGCAGGTGGTGAAAACAAAGGGGGAAAATTCCCTGAGGCACGTATGGAAGCACCGGGACCCCTTCAGGGTGGTTTTCAATTTCATAATAATTTACTTGGCAAAATACGTTCCAAGCATGAGGATGAAAAATGGCCTCTTGCAGCTTACCGGGATGAAGATAGGCAAAAGCGCCTCCATAGGCCTTGCTGCAATGTTTGACATCTTCTATCCTGAATTGATAGAAATAGGGGAAAACAGCATAATAGGATACAATGCCACAATACTTGCGCACGAGTTCCTGGTAAATGAATTCCGCACAGGGAGGGTAAGGATAGGGAAGGATGCAATGGTAGGGGCAAATGCAACTGTGCTTGCAGGAGTGGATATAGGGAACCGTGCAACAGTTTCTGCAGCGACCCTGGTGGATGGCGATGTCCCTGAAAATGGGTTTGCAAAGGGGAACCCAATGAAAACAGGTGGGAATTCTTGACAATAGTGAAAGTTCTTTTTGTAGTGTTTTGCTTTGTTTCATTTTTCTTCGGCTATCTCAGCTATAAAGACATGTTTGGCAGTTTCGGGGCAGAAGCATGGGTTTTCATACCTGACTGCCCACTGTATGTTGCACTCCTTCTTCTGGTTGTGCTTTTCGACATAAAAAATGACGGGTTCAGGTTCCTGGTTGGTGCGGGGCTGATAAAGTATGGAATCTGGACCTTGATGATTTTTGCGCTGTACCCTGAATATTACTTTTCATCTCCATATGCAGCGCAGACCACAATATTGGTGCTGGGCCATGCGCTCATGGTGCTGTCTTCCCTTATACTTGTGCCAAAAAAGGTGGATGCAAGGCTTGTGCTGCTTGTGGTCTGCTGGTTCCTGCTGAATGATTTCATGGATTACTGGGCAGGGACGGCCCCTCTGTTCCCAGACGGGCACATGGATTTTGTAGTTCCTGCAACAATAGCCTTAAGTGCCCTTTCTGTGTTTGCATTATATGAATTAAGGCATCTGCGGGATTTAGGGATAATGGAGTGGCTGCGGATGCAACTGGGTGTATCGAAATGAAAGTGGAATTTGAGAAAAAGGCAATTGAGGATGTTTCTGCGGATGCGGTCGTGCTTCCGTGCATGAAAAAGAGGGTCCCTTCCTGGGTGCTTGAAGAACTGAAGGAAGCAGGGGTAGAGGATGATTTTGATGGTTCAAAGGAAACAGCTTACCTGCTTCCCGTCCCAAAAAAGCCATATAAACGCATTATGCTGATTGGGATTGGTGATGAGAAGAAGGGTAAACTTGAAGACTTCAGGCTGGCAGGGGGCAGGGCACAGAAAGCAGCTTCAAAAGGCGGGCTGAAAAGCTGCGCACTCTGGATCAATGAACAAATGGACCTGCCTACGGGGAAAGCAGTGCAGGCATTTGTGGAGGGGTTTCTGCTTAGGGGCCTAAAGCTGGACATATACAAGACAGAAGAGAAAAATGAAAAAAAGGAGGTTGAAAAGCTTGTTGTGGTTTCAGAAGAAGATTTTTCCCGGTTTGTAAAGGAAGCTGTGGTGCTTGCAGAATCCCAGAATTATGTAAGGAGGCTTGACCTGGAGCCTTCAAATGTGCTTACCCCTCAGAAAATGGCTGATGAAGCATTGGTGCTTGCAAAAAAACATGGAATGGACTGCAGAGTGTACAGCCTGGGCGAATTGGAACAAAAGGGGATGGGGGGCATCATCTCTGTAGGGAAAGGGAGTGCAAAGCCCCCTGTGCTGGTAAGGATGGCATATAATGAGGGGAAGGACCTTCCGCACATCGCGCTTGTGGGAAAGGCTGTCACATTTGATAGTGGGGGGATTTCGCTCAAGCCGGGCAAGGGAATGGCAAGCATGAAATACGACAAGAGCGGGGCGCTTGTCCTGATGGGAGTGATGCGTGCGCTTGCAGAGCTCAGGGCACCTGTAAAGGCAACCCTTGTTTTTGGGGCAGTGGAAAACATGCCAGACGGGAACGCGACAAACCCTGGTGATGTGGTAAAGAGCTTCAGCGGAAAAACGATTGAGATAATAAATACAGATGCAGAGGGAAGAGTCTGCCTCGCAGATGCAGTTGCATATGCAGCAACAAAAAAACCCGAACTTATCATGGATGTTGCAACCCTGACTGGGGCTGCAAATATTGTGCTGGGAAAACAGGGGATTTGCATGATGGGCACTGAGCAGGGTGTGCTGGACCTTTTTGAAAAATGCGGAAATGAGACTTATGAGCGAGTATGGCCCCTGCCTACCTGGGAGGAATACTCAGACATGATAAAGAGCGATATTGCGGATGTGAAGAACCTTGGCAGCGAACAGGGCGAAGCGGGCACGATAACTGCAGGGATGTTCATCAAGGAGTTTACTTCAGGCCTGCCCTGGGTGCACCTGGACATTGCAAGTGTTGATCTAATGGAAAACCCAAACGCATACCTGCCAAAGGGCCCCAGTGCAAGAGGAGTGAGGCTAATCACCTCTTTTGTGCGCGAGTGGGCCCAGAAAAGGGGGAAGTAGGGGCAACGCAAAAAATTAAATAATGAACGAGAAATTATATTATGAAAGCCCGATTTCTTATTCTGCTTGTTTTGGTAGCGGCATCCAGCATAAATGCTGCAAGCGAAAGCTACCCACGGCCATGGGAAAATGAAACATGGGTGGATGAAAATCCCTATGCGCATTGCTTCTTCGGCATAATGTTCCTGGACATAAGCGGCTCTCTTGTGGCAGATGAGGACAAGTTAATTGAAAGCAGCCTCAACCAAAGCATCCCGGATTTCCAGGAAAGCCTTGATACGATTAGGCTTGGGGAAATACACTCAGAATTGGCAGTAGGAGGCAAAACAAACAACAACATCGACCGGGCAATTGAAGCAAAGGACAATGCAGATGAAATACGCCTTGGGGTAGAAGACATCGTGCCATTAAAATATTCTTGGGACGTGTGGAGCTACCCCGGATATTGGGGGGATTGCATTGATTATTCGCTTCTTGCACTTGAGGGATACGCAGCAGAGATCAACCAGAAGCGGGGAGAGTTTGAATCATGGAGGGGGAAGCTGCAATATGCCGGGGTGTGTGACGAGGATTACGCCGGCCAGAGCATTGAATACTGCAATATGCCTCTTGAAGATGCAAAATGTGTTGCCTCTGGCATATGGGAGGACGTCCCTGATTTTGAATGGTATTATGGGTGCATGCACGAGCACTGGGAAACAATAGATTCCCTTGATTCCAGGCTCAATGGGGTAATGCTGGCGTACAATGAAACAGTGGACATGTGCGAAGACGGCAGAGAAGAAGCTGAAAACCGCAAGGCGGAAGCAGACTCAAAATTCTCAGAGATAGAGGGGGAAGAACTAGGCAGCATCTACCGGAGCTCATATGGTGAAGGGAACAGTGGTGCGCTGGGGGTAAGGGGCACATACGAACGCCTGGTTGAAACAAAAGATGCTGCAGATGCAGAATATTCCAAAGCAGAGAAAGCAGATGAGGGGGACAGCAAATGGCTGAAAGACTGCATTGTGGGGAGCGGGAATGCAATTTCCGGGTATGAACTGGTCTTGCAGAGCAGCATACTGGAAGAAGCAGATTCAGTAGTTGAGGAATATGGGGAGGGTGCATGGGAAAGGCTAGAAGAAGCAAACACCATCGAGAATAAGATGGGGGGACTGGGGAAAGACCGGCTTGCAACCGCCCGGGCCGAGTGCACTGCAGGGGACGGGGCAGGCACACTCGGGCAGAGGTTTGTGCATTATGGAAAATGCACCAAATATGCTAATATGGCGATTGAATCCGCTGAAGAGGGGGAGGGTGCCCTGGAGGCATATATATCTGCCGAACTCTCCTGGCTGGATGGTTTCCTTTCCAAGGCAGAGGAGGACTTCATAGATACACATATTGAACGTGCACAGGAAGCCTTATTGGAGCAGGGAATGCCCGCAGATTTCCTGGAGGTTGTGGAGAATATTGAAGAAAGCATCCTGGCCAAAGCAGAGCACAAATATGGATACCTTGAAGAGAAAAGGGCTGCGCTCAAAGCAGATATCTTGTTGGGGGGCCAGCAATTCGGGTACCTGAACAGTTGGTTTGAGGTAGGGGAGGAATGCTATTCCGGCAATGTCCTCGACTATTCCTGCGCACTTGGCCAGCTGAATGAGATGGGCAGCCTCTACCTGGAGATTGAGGGAGAGCTCCTTGCGCAGAAAGACCTCCTGGTTGAGAGTTCCCTGGTAGTGGATGAAGAGGAGAGGCTTGAGATTCCAAAATTGGATGATCCTAGCGAAGCATACCTTTATGTTGACATCACAAACCCCACTAAATTCTCTGGGGAGGATGTTGTTGTGGAAATCCCCACAAGCTTTGAATTCAGGAAACTTGATTTGGTTTCCGGCTCGGATTATGTGCGCATGGTTACCCCTTCAAGGAATAAAATAGAGATATACCTGACAACAATAGGGCCGGAGGAAACAATCCACCTACAATTCAAAAAAGAGCATGTGGTCTGCAGGTCAAAAAGCTATGAGGAAGAGGCTTTTGGAGATAGTGAGGGGGGAGCAACCGTATCAAAGACCCTGAAAATTGACTGTGAGCAGGAAGTGGGGGGGATTATCCTGGGGGAGGGATTTGAAGCGGATGAAGTGTATGTAAATGGCCTGAGAGCGGAGATGGAAGAAGGGTGCCTCCCTTCTGTTTTTGCTGAGGGGGCCCACACTATAGAGATGGAGTCATATGAAATAGATGCATATGATGTGGAGAGGGAACTTGCATTTGCAAGCACGCTGGGGCAGACCACCAATATTGAGCTGTTTTTCAATTTCGAGCCAAAGAAGGACCTGGAATACATTGCATACTCGAGTGTGGAAGAAGGAAAAGACTTGGACGACCTGGATGTGTTCGGCTATACAGGGGAAAAAATAACTGAAAAGAAAACAATGGGGGAAAGCACAATCTTCTTCAAGGTGCATGACTTGGTTGAAGGAAAGGAGGCCAAAGTAAGGGTCAGTTATGAAATAAGCGACCTAGAGGATTACCTTAATGAGCAGATACTATATTACTCAGGGCAAAACCTTACGGAAGAAGAAGAAGTCCTCCTAACACAGGCAAAAAACTACCTGCTTGCTGATGAGAACACTGGTGCCTACCAAGCAATTGAAGAACTAAGGGGCAAAACCGAAAAAAGGAAAAAGGCAGAGGGCAAGGTGGCCCAGAAACATGAAAAAATTTGTGAAAAAATCGAAGAAAAAATAGCCAAGCTAAGTGCAGCGGTCAGCCTGGCAGAAGAGTTGGGCATATCCAACAACATCATAAGGGAGATGGTGTCCCGTTTAAGCGAGTTGGAAGATGCGCTTGGAACAGAGGTAGAAAGCGGGGCGCTTGTCGGCCCGCTTGAAAGCTTTGACATGAACTGGGAGAAGAGGGAACTTACAAAGATATCGAAGGAGCTGCTTAAGCTTGAGAAAGATGTCAAAGAACAATGGTCTGAAACAGGAATGGAAGATGAAGCTGTTGGGGACGCAATAGAAGAAGTTGAGCAGAAAAACAGCCAGTTTTCAGGGAGCCTTGATTTTGAAGATGGTGTGAGGGCGTTTTATGCATTAGGCCTTGCAGAGAGTGCACTTGAGAAATTAGGGGAAGAGCAGGATAGCTCGGATGCAGAAAACAAGGCACTGTTGGAAAGCGAACTGGAAGATGGATATGATTTGCTGGAAGAATACAGCCGGGAATATGAAGA
Source organism: Microcaldota archaeon (assembly GCA_014727975.1). GTDB lineage: Archaea > Micrarchaeota > Micrarchaeia > Anstonellales > Bilamarchaeaceae > CAIKOA01. The sequence goes on from WJMK01000017.1 coordinate 44,345, forward strand.
AGCGGATGGTACGCATCTGGAAGGGCTCTTCATGAAAAAGCCAAGTGAGATAAGCAAGTCGTTCAAGGAGGCTTCCTCTTCAGAGGATTATGATGGTGCTATCTCCGGAATAACTGAGCTTGAAGAGGAGATGGAAGGGACCATGGAGCTGCTTAAAAAAGAAGCTGAAAGAACAGGGGAGAATGTAGAAGCACTATATTCAGAAGTAAAGGATGAGATGAAAGAAGCAGATGCGGCTTTTGTTGAGGCATCGATCCAGAATGCAGAAAACTATTATTCCAATGGTGAATATGTGCGTGCAATAAAAAGCCTGGAAGATGGAATCAGGAGGCTTCAGAGCTTCGAACGGAAGCAGGAAGGCCTGCTTGTGCTTGCAATAACCGGGCTGCTGGTCCTGGGGATAATTGCCCTTTACCTGCTCAGGGACCAGATACCAAAAGACCTGCTTCCAAAAAAGGAGGAGAAGAAATACAAAAAACTGAAACGGGAGCCGCCTAGCCCATGAATTGCATAATTGTGTTCTGGCCTCTTGTTTTCTTCTTTTTTGCGGAAAGGGGCTTTCCTGCCCTGAATTTTTCCTGGAAAGAAAGCAGGACTTCTTTCATCTTTTTTTCGCGTTTTTTTGAGGCCCAATAATAATGCTCATCCCGGGTTGATTTTGTCATTAGGACATATACTGCGCCTTCCCTGAGCCTTCCTGCCCGCCCCCTTCTCTGGATAGAGCGTATTTCGCTGGGAATGGGCTCGTAAAATATTACTGCGTCCACCTCAGGGATGTCCAGGCCCTCCTCCCCAATGGAGCTTGCTACAAGGACATCAAATTCCCCTTTCCTGAAGGAGTCCATGGTCTGCTCCTGTATCTTCCTTGTAAATCTTTCCCGTTTGCCCATAAAGGGCCTGGCTTTTACCCCTTGCTTTTCAAACTCAGAAACAATCTGGGTAATCTGGTCCCGGTATTGCACAAACACTATCAGCTTCCTGCCCCTAAGCCCAGAAACAAGTGAAAGGAGCTTTTTCATTTTTGGGTGGTCATCGCTAGATGCCAGGAGCGAAAGTATCTTTTGTACTTCCTGGCTTGAGCTCACTGTTTTGGCTGATTTCGAGTCAGCTTTTGAGAGTTTTTCCAGGTATTTATAAACAGGGGCCTTCCCCTGTGTTTCAAGAAGCTCCTGTAGGTGAAGGGCATGCAAAAGGCAGGTGTACAGGTAAATAAGGCGATACTTCATAGGGTGCTTTATCTTAAGAATTTTCGGCCTAAGAGCAAGGAAGGCGCGTTTTGAGATTATCTGCGGGCGGACCCCCATGTTCCGGAGCAGGGTAACCTGTTTTTTTATATACCTTGAAAGTATTTCCTTTGCTTCGCCATACTCCTTTCCGAGCTCAACAGGAATCCATGTATAATCCATTTTTTTCATATATGGGCTGACATCAGGGTCTGTTGGGGACCTCACTTCAATATTGGTTATCCTCAGATTTGTAAGGACCTCCTTTATTTTTGCACGGTCCCCTCCTGGTGAAGCAGTAAGTGCAATTATCTTGGCTTCGGGAGGAATGTGCTCAGCGATCTGCACATAGGCATAGTCCCCTACTGCCCGGTGCGCTTCATCAAAAACAACAAGGGAAACTTCTTCTCCAGGAAAGATGCCTTTTTGGATATCGTTTCTTATTGTCTGTGGGGTTGAAGAAATTATTTTGTTTTGATACAATTCTGCGCGTTTTTTTGGAGGGGATTCGCCAGTAACCAAAACCGAGCCTCCGTCTATATTGCCCAAAACATCCAATATTGTCTGGGTGTGCTGGCGGGCCAGTGGCTTTGTTGGGGTGAGGAAGATGCATTTGCCAGTGGCCTTTTCCATAAGGCTGAGGGCAATAAGTGTTTTTCCCAACCCAGTTGGAAGCACTACCAATGTGTTTCCGTTGGCTTGTATGGAGTTAATTATCTGCTCTTGGTATTCCCGTGGTTGGAGATTCATCGTTTTTGAATATACTTCAGACGATTTAAAAGAGTGAGGGGGGTACATTTCCACTATTCTGCCTTTGTTTCCATAAATGTTATAATTAAAAATATATGTAACCATGGTTACATAGTATGTTAGTATATTTATACGACCTTAAATCATCTGTTAAGGATTACAACCGCCTAAAAAGAAACTTCTATTACCATCTAAACAAAAATGGATACAACCAATATTTCTGGAAAACAAAATCTGTTCTTGTTGCACCTGATGAGATGGAACGCGCACTTGATGGGTTCTTCAAGGATTTCAATAAGTTTGTAGTTGCTTATAAAATCCATACAGATTCAATAGAAGAGATGGAATAGTGGAAATGAGAGGCCTCTTCCCATTTCCTCAAATCAACTTACTCACATCTATCTCACAGACCGCAACAGCATGCCCAAGGCCAAATTTTTCCAAGGTTTCCGGATGCACAGAACCAATTATACCAATATCTTCTTTCCCAATGGAGATTTTTGCGCACCTTCCTTTTATGAAGCATTTGTCCTCAGCTTCCTTAAGCCTGAATTTCTTTCCCACTTCTTTTATTAGCGTCTGTAGATAGGGCTGGAGAGTTGTGACAGAGGCACCTTCACCCATAATTCCAAAACAGAGTCTCTCTTCTTCTTTTTTAGTATAAACAGTTCCAATTTCATAAAAAAGCTGGGGGAGCCCCTTCATTTTGTTTGTTGAGAAGCAACCCATAATGCCAGGAAGAAGACTTGTCCTGAGGAAGGTAAATTCTTCTGAAGCGGAGTTTTTTATACCCAGAGCACCTCTTCCCCTTCCCACCGCGTTCAATTTTTCCATGTTTGTAAGGAAATAATTTTTTGTTTCCAAAAAACCCATCCCAGTCAAAGCATCATGAAACTGCTCTTCGCTCTCATCCCCCCCACCAACAGTTGAAATGCTTGGAAGGCTCGGCTCTAGGTTTTCATAGCCATAGCCAATTGCGATTTCTTCTATAATATCAGTAAATGAGATAATGTCTGTGCGGTAAGGAGGGACCAGCACTTTCCCCTGTTCTGTGCCCATACCCATTTTTCCCAGTGCGTCGGATGCCTCCTTTTCACTGAGCCCAAGGCCAAGCACGCGGTTTGCCTCATTTAACTCCATCTTTACCCTGGCTGGGGAGAAATCTGGAAACGTTTTGCACCCAACTTTAACAGCATAGACTCTTCCTCCCCTGTCTGCAAGTGCAGTTGCAATTATATTAACGGTTTTTTCTACAGTTTCCTGGGAGGTTCCGGTTGATTCAACCAGCACTTCCTTTGTTTTGCTTGTTACGCGTGTCCTCTCCCCATTTATGATTGGGGGGAACGAGAAAATGCCTTCTTCATCAGATATCAGTACCGCGCCCTTTTCCACAAGGTGGGCGAATGCCCTTCCTTTCGGGTGCTTTTCCAGGATTTCTGCAACATCCATCTCTCCTTCCATGTCTAAGGGGGAAAACTTTTCTCCATGTGAGACGAAATACCTCATTCTGCCCTTTATTTTTGAAAGATCATGGATGCCTACTGCGACCTTTTTCCTCTTTCTCCCAATTGTATCATGCAGCTTTTCCTGCATCTGCATCAGGTCAACAAGAAAGTCCTCATCAACATCAAGCCCCTTCACAACAGCTGCACAGACCGCGGGCCTGATTTTGGATGTCTCTTTTTCAACTTCCATCACATAGTTTGAAGGGGCAGCCTTGTATGGAGGCAGCACGTCCCCATAATATGCCTTTACTGCGCGCACAATGCCCTCAATGCAAAACAAGTCCGGCCGGTTTGGGGTAACCTCCACAACAAGCCCACCTTCTTCCCCTGGTTCTACAGGCATCCCGAGATTGGTAAGACATTCAATTATTTTTTTCTCATTGTGGCCACTAAGCTTTTCCAGCTTTTTGAAATCAACATTTATGACTGCCATTCCTGTTCCTCCGTTCTTTTGCTTCCTTTGCAGCTGCAGGGGTAAGGTATTCCCCAGTTACGCATGCAAAGCAGCTTTTTTCTCCAACAACTTTCTTCAACCCGCCAAGGCTTATATAGTGGAGGCTGTCTACCCCCAAGTATTTTTCTATCTCCCCGACACTCTTGTTGTTTGCAATAAGCTCCTCGAATGTTGGCATGTCCACTCCATAGAAGCAAGGGGACATTATAGGTGGGCAGGTTATCCTCAGGTGTATCTCCTTTGGTTTGCATGCGCGCAGCATGCTAATCACTTCTTTTATTGTTGTTCCGCGCACAATGCTGTCATCGAACACAACTATGCGTTTTCCCTCTATTACTTTCTTTATCGGGTTTATCTTCATCCTGACTGCTCTTATCCGGCTTTCCTGGTCTGGCATGATAAACGTCCTGCCCACATACCGGTTTTTGATTATCCCTTCAGTATATTCTATTCCTGTTGCCTGGGCAAAACCAAGTGCAGCGCTTCTTGCTGTATCAGGCACAGGAATGACCAGGTCCGCTTCCACAGCGGACTCTTCCGCAAGCTGCCTCCCAAGCTCTTTCCTCACATGCTCCACAAGCCTGCCATTTATTATGGAGTCCGGCCGTGAAAAATAAACATACTCAAACATGCAATGCCTTGCCCCCTTGTCAAGGAGAGCACCATCCTTTCTTTCCCCATTTTCATCTATGATTATAAGCTCCCCCGGCCCAACAGAGCCGCCATAGGGAACACCATTCATGTCAAGGCTTGTAGATTCTGAGCAGAAGACAAAGTTCCCTTCATTTTCCCCATACACGAGAGGGCGGATGCCGTGCGGGTCACGGAAGACAAACAGTTTCCGGTCATAAATCCCAACAACAGAATATGCTCCATCAAGCTTTTCCATCGCGCTGAGCACCGCTTCTTTTATTGAGGCCCCTTCCCTCAGCCTTTCAGTAAGCAGGTATAAGATTACTTCAGAATCAACAGTTCCCTCAAACACATATTTCTTTTCTTCGAGCTCTTTCCTGAGTTCCCAGTAATTTGCGATATGTCCATTATGGGCAACTGCAAGGCTTCCGGAAACTGAAGGCTGGACATCTTTTATTGTTGCAGTTGCGGTAGTAGGGTAGCGGGTATGTGCAATGCCTGCCCAGTGCGGCTGGGACAGGTCCACATCCCCAATGACTTCAGAAACAAGCCCCATCCCCTTCTTTTTGTAAAACGAGCCATCATAGAGGACCATGCCCGCGGCATCCTGTCCCCTGTGCTGGACCCCGACCATCCCCCTGTAAACAAGCGGCGCCACGGGCTTCTTGTTTTTTGAGATTACGGCCACTACACCGCACTCTTCCCTTTTTTCATCCATTAGCCCACCAGAATATCCTTTTTAGGATATAAGAGTTTTATAATGCTTATAGGTCGTGTAACCATGGTTACATAAATCTTCAATCTTGCCTCTCCACCAAGGCAAAGGAACCAGAGGGAAGCATATGCACCACTTCACTTTCATCCGCTCCCAAAATCTCCCCAATCTCCTTCCCAATCTTCCCCTTTGCTGTTTTCCCAGGCACAACCACCACGCTCTTCCCCATCCATCCCGAATTCTCAGCCCCAACAACAACCCTCCCCATTTCATCCAGCCCTACGCGCAGCTTAAGCGGAGTATTTGGGTACCATTCTCTTTTACCTGAAATTGCAAATCCCCCTGCTCCGACAAACCCCCCTGAAGCATGCTTGCTCAGCTGTTCTTTTTCCACACAGTATGCATCAGCTTGGCTGAATCCCTTCCCCCATGCCTTTGAAAAGCTCGCAGCAATAACTGCAGCAAACTCCCGGTCTTCTTTCTTTGCCCCAGCCCCTCCCTTCAATATCGTTGCAGACCCGCCCCTTATATCCGCATGGAAAAACAAGTCTCCCTCTTCCATGTGCCTTGCAACTACAACATCATTCTGCTTTGCATTCTTCCCAAACAAAACCAGCTTCCCTGAATTAGTAAAGCTCCACCCAAACGCCTCATACCATTCCCTCTCCCGCACAACTCGGACTTTTGCCTCTTTCTTTTTTATGCCCCGCGCCTCAACCTTCCGTATCTTCTTCTTGGTTTCCCCTATGGCCTTTTCAACTCCCTTGATTTTTTTCTTTATTTTTTTTGCAAGCTGGTGGTAATACACCGCGCTTTCCTGTGCCTCTTTCCCAAGTTTTATCCTTACGCCCACTCTCTCCACATCCTATTCAGCAATCCTGTGAAAGCTTCTTCTAAAGGTTTATTAATATTATCTTCTTTATCTTACCGGGTTTTGCCATGGCATATATAGAAACACTTCTCTCAAGCTGGCTAGAGACACTGAAGTCAGCAGGCACCATGATTTCAATGCTTTTGATAATACTCGGTGGGCTCCTTTATGGGATTGCGCAACTGCAGCCAGGGGAGACCAGGGGAAAATGGCAAACCACAGGAATTGCAATCGTTGTTGGAGGGATACTTATCGCCGCTATCCTTGGTGCAGCGGACCTGATACAGGAAGTCTCCTCAAACCTCTTCAAGTGAAACAATGGCTCTGGATCTTACAATAGCCGGGACGATAGTTGCATTGTCTATAGTGCTATCCGGGCTCTTAATCGGAATCGGAAGGGCAATTGGCTCCCACAAGGTGGAGTTCTTTGGAAGAGAGGAGCTAATCCAGGCAGTCATAAATGCCGCACTTGTAGGGGCGTATGCGACAATTACCCTCACCGCAACAGAAATCAGCAGGGAGATTGCAGGGGACGGGATTTGTGTCGAAGGGGACGCAATTGAAAACCTTCAATGTGTGTATGGGGGGCTTTCTGACAACATCTACATCCTCCTTGTAGAAAGCCTACACCTCCACCAGACTGTTGCATACTACCAGTCCCTTGTGCTGAATTTTTCAACCTTTACCATCCAGCCCCTTGCTTACCTCTCTTCAGTTTCTATAATCCTGGAAGCCCAGGTCCTTGCCCTCCAGCAGCTCCTGCTGATTTCTGAAATCCATGTCCAGCTCCTTGCATTTTTCGGGCCCCAGCTGCTCACCTTCTTTTTCCCTCTTGGGCTGATATTCCGTGCATTTTTTTCAACCCGCAAGCTTGGAGGGTTCCTTATCGCCCTCTCAATAGGGCTTTACCTTCTCTACCCCTCCCTGATAATGGTTTTCCCCCAGCCGGAGCTCAATGGAACAACAGCCGGCCTTGAATCCATGAACAACAACACAAACTACACGATTACCCCTATACTTGACCTAAATGACAATTATGCAATTGCAGGAAAGCTGGACAACATGACCAACACAACCGCGGGCGCAGATTTTACAGGGGACGTAACCACCTCGCTCCAGCAGCTCACCTCTGCAACATCCTCACTTACAATCTTCATACTCATAGCCCCATTATTTTCAATAATCCTGACCTTGATATTTATAAAGGAAGTAACTGATATATTTGGAGGAGAGTTCTTCTATTCGGTGGGAATGTTATGATAGCAAACAGAGTCGTCACATTTGCCGCACTTGGCGGGGGCGTGCTTGCCCTTCTCTTAGCCTTTGTAAGCGGCCAGGTATTGTTCGCATTGATTGCGTCATTGTTTTTTGCGCTTTCAATCATAATCTGGAAGTATGGATATCTCCTCATCCCGTTTTTCACTTCTGCCACAAACATAATTGAAGTCCGGGGCAGCTACAACATTCCCCCTACAAGGGATTGCATCACCAAGAGGACAGGAGGGGGGTTCTACGCGTCCAAATTCCTTGAAATAAAGTTTTATGAAAGCATGATAGATAAAAGGGAAAACGACCGCTCAAGCATGATAGAGTCTTTTGAAAAGGCCCTGGCATCCCTCAAGAACGTGCTGAAGATTTCACTCATGGTTTCTTCTGTGGACCTTACCAAGCACATTGACAAGATAAAGGCCAAGAGAAGCGCTGCAGAAAGCAAGAGACGCCGTCTTCCGCCAAACAGCGAAGAGCTTGTCCGCATAGACAGGGAGATTGCAATGTGGAACCGCCTTCTTGAGAGAATAACCCATGGTGACCGCTCCCTTGAAGTCACTGCATTTGCCCAGACAACCGCGTTTGGGGTCACAAGGGAAGAAGCAATCTCCAAGGTCAGGAGGCAGGCAAAGGAAGCCCGCACAATTATCTCCTCTACCTTAGGGGCGGATGTAACTGAGCTCCTTGACACAGACATGATAAAATGCTTTGAGTGGAGCTACTTCATCCCTGCGGACACAGAACAGATGCGGGATGAGGTGTTCTGATGGACCTGAACGAACACCTTACAAGCCAGATGGCCCAGCGCCTTTTTGTAACACACCCTCCTGAGCCCAGACCCTCACTCCTCCTCTCCAGCCCCACAGAAGGGATATATGTTGGCAAGACCCGCTGGCTCAATGTCCCGGTTTTCTGGGACTACCACAAGCTCATCAACTCCCATATTGCAATTGTAGGAATTACAGGAGCAGGGAAATCATATCTTGTAAAGACTTTTCTCACAAGGGCAGCCCTAGTCTGGAACTCAAATGCCATCATCCTGGACTGGACAGGAGAATACAATAAATGGGTCCGCCAGGCAGGAGGGAGGGTAATCACCTTAGGAAGGGAGTCCCTCAACCTCCTTGACCTTGCTGGCCTCAAGGTTGCAGAGCGAATAAAGCAGATAATGTCTGCATTTGAAATCCTCCTGGACCTCCACAATTTCCCTGATGAGCGCTATGAGATAGAGGAGGCACTTGAAGAAGTTTATGAAAAGGTAAAGAAGCCTACGCTTGCAGACCTTGTTTCTGTTCTTGAAAAGAAAAAGAAAAAGCATTCAGCGCGCCTCCTCAAGACATTTCTTGTTGAAGGAAGTGATTTCTTTTCCAGGGAATCCACCCTTGAGCTTGAGAAGCTTGCTGAATCCGGCCTGGTATGCATAGACCTCCATTCCCTCCCAACAGAAGAGATGCGCTCCCTTACTGGGCTCACAATCCTCCAGTTCCTAAAGGAGAAGATGCGGAGGGAGGAGCTAAAGGAAGCAAAAGGAATCAAGCTTTTCGTGGTTGTTGATGAGGCATGGAAGATTGCAAGCGATGAAAGGAGCGATGTAATAACCATCGTCCGTGAAGGCCGAAAATACAACTTCAGCCTGATTGTCGCATCCCAGAACCCTACAGACATGCACAAGACCATCATATCGAACGTTGGCACAATGTTCGTCCTCCGCCTCGTCCTCCGCGAGTATAAGGACTACATCCGAAATTCACTGAACTATTCACAATACATAGATGATGCAATATCCGGTTTTGGGGTAGGGGACGCTGCAGTAAACATGATTTTTTCAGAGCGCTCTGAACGCGCTCACACATTCCTTCTTGACAAGATAGACGGGGAAGAGCCTCTCTTTGTCTATACAATAAAGGTGGGCAAAATGACAATTGAAGTAGAAAGAGAACAATTTTCAAGAATGCTTTTTGAGCTTGGGCTTACAGATGAGCAGATAAACCTCGTGAAAGTTGAGTTTGAGCGGGGGGACGGAGTCCTCGAGGCTTCAGCAATCGTCACTCTTCTGGAAAAATTCGGATATTCCCATACTTCCATAATGACATTCCTCCGTCAGCTGGGTGTTGAAGAGAAATTCATCGTGGAGGTATTCTCGCTTACAAGAAGGAGGCGTGCAACAAAAGGGGTTGTCGACCTTAAGCTGAAAGAAGGTGAGGAGTAATGGAGGAAATAATAAAGATAAAGGCAAAACGGACCAAACCCCTAAAGGAGCTAACCCCCCTGCTCGGCTCACTTGGATTCAGCAAGATGAGCTACACAAAAGATACTCTTACGGTTGAAAAAGTAGAATCAGAGGACATCTCCGGAAAGCCATACCTCTTCTACAAGATTGAACTTTCCCCTAAATCAATACTGATACGGTACCTCCTTCCTTCCCCTGAGAGGAGGATTGCACGCAGCCTCCAGATGGGGCTTCTCTCCCTCAATGTTTTCCGGATAATATCAAGCCACTACGATGTCAAGGTTTCTTCAGTTTACCCCTTCTATTATGCTCTGCTGAATTCGCTTTCCGATGCACTTGAAAAGGAAAAGCTGGAGGCCATGTCAGAGCTAAATGCGCTGAAGACCAGGCACGTTTCCCTTGACAAGAAGTACAAGGACCTTGTGCGCTCAAGCGAGCAGAATGCGCGCATCCTTGTGGAGGCAGAGCGCAAAAAAGAGGAGCTTGAGGAAAAGCTCAAAAAGATGGAAGGCATCAACGACGAAGTCCTCCAGGAGCGCCTCTTTGAATGGATAAGGACTCATGACGGAGAGATTAACACATACGAGTTTGCGAGGATAAACTCCACCCCTGTAGGCAGGGTTGAAGAAGGCCTAAACCACCTGATAAAAAACGGCTATATAAAGCGGAGGTCATAGGAGCATGCCCCCAAAGCCCAAAAAAAAGGAAGTTTACCATTTCTCCATTGTGAAGAATTTCCCAAAATACAAATCATTTGAAATACTGAAGGAGCCGGAAGCGGATTTTCTTTCTGCCTTTGTCAGGACTCTTTCACAATTATTTAAGGGTGATTGAAATGAAGGTTTTGCTTGTAGGTAGCGGAGCAAGGGAGCATATAATCGCGGAGCAGCTTTCCAGGAGTTCTGAACTGTATTCCATAATGCCAAAGAAGCATCCGGGGATTGCCTCCCTTTCTGAAGAATTTCTTGTGCATGACCCTGCAGATTCCCCAGTTGTCGGACAATGGGCCAAATCAAAGGGCGTGGATGTTGCTTTTGTAAGCCCGGATGGGCTACTTGCCCAGGGGGTGACAGACACATTTGCAGACCTGGGCATACCCTGTGCATCCCCTCTCAAAAAAGCCGCAAGGATTGAATGGGACAAGGGATATGCACGCAGTCTCATGCGCGCAAAGGAAATCCCTGGATGCCCTGCCATTAAGGTTGCCTCCAGCATAGACGAAGCAAAACAGGCAATTTCCGAAATCGGGGAAGTTGCAGTAAAGCCAATAGGCCTTACAGGGGGCAAGGGAGTAAAGATTGCAGGGGAGCACCTTAAGAGCGAGCAGGATGTGCTCAGCTATTGTGCGGAGCTGTTAGAGAAAGACGGAAGCGTGCTCATAGAAGAAAAGCTTGATGGGGAGGAATTTACCCTCCAGGCATTTTGTGATGGGGAAAGGCTTGCCCTTATGCCCCCTGTCCAGGACCACAAGCGTGCGTTTGAAAATGACGATGGCCCCAACACAGGAGGCATGGGCAGTTATTCCACAGGCAAGCTCCTCCCGTTCCTTGAGCAGAAAGACCTTGACTCCGCAAAGGAAATAATGGAGAGGACACTGGCAGAGATGAAAAATGACGGCAACCCATTTACCGGAATCCTCTATGGGCAGTTCATGCTTACAAAGGATGGGATAAAAGTAATTGAGTTCAACGCAAGGTTCGGGGACCCAGAAGCAATGAATGTTCTTTCCCTCCTCAAAACCCAGCTTTCTGAAGTTTTCCTTTCCATGGCAGAAGGCAAGCTCATTCCTGTGAGTTTTGCCAGCAATTGCACGGTTGTCAAATACCTTGTTCCCGAGGGGTATCCCACAGAAGGCAAGCGGGACCAGCATGTTGCTGTGGATGAAGAGGGCCTCTGGAACTCAGGTGTGAAGCTCTATTTTGGCTCAGTGTATGAGAAGGACGGGGCAATCTATACCACAACATCGCGCACTGCTGCCCTTGTGGGGCAGGCAGAGGACCTGGAGGAGGCCGAAAAAGCCACAGAATCCGCCACCAGGTTCATAAGCGGCCCGCTCTGGCACAGGAAGGACATAGGCACAAAAAGCCTAATAGGTCGCCGAATGGAGCACGTTAGGCGGTTGAAGGCATGAGGAACGCCCTGCTTGCATTCCTTTTTATTTTTCCTGTATTTGCATTTTCCTCCGGAAGCGCAGTTATTTCTATAGAGAAGACATGGAGCCTCCATGCAGAAGAAATGATTACGGATTTAGAGCTGAACGGGACCTTCCTTGTCAAGAACGACTACCAGGAAATTCTCCAGATGAATGTCACGGATGAAGGCGCAAGGTTTGAAGAGTCCAACGGAACGGTGAGGGTTGTGTTTAATGCAGATAAATTTTCAGGCGAAAAACAGATAACTGCATCCGCGCTTGTCCGCACCGAATATCCCCTGGAAATACGCACAAACCCCGAGTTCATCCCCAGCCCTGCAAATGCATCCGGACTAATTGAATATGATGAGCACATTTCTTCAACTTCTGAGGCAATCTCTTCAGGAAAAAAAACCGAGCTGGAGGCGGTTGTGGCTGTTGCCGACTGGGTGCATGACTATCTTTCTTATGACATGGAGTTCTGGGGCAGCCCTTCTTCTGCCAAAACGGTTTTTAATGAACCGCGAGGTGTTTGTGTTGGTTATGCCCATCTTTTCATCTCAATGCTCCGTTCTCTTGGCTTTGAAACAAGGTTTGTCTCTGGATATGCATTTGCAGAAGAATGGCAGCCACACGCCTGGGCAGAAGTAAAGATAGGAGAAAGCTGGGTTCCAGTGGACCCTACATTCAGGGAGGTTGGGGCGCTTGATGCCCGCCATCTTGCTTCCAGTTATTCATCTGACCAGAGCGGGGCGTATGACCTGCTTGTTGCAAGGGGGAACGGGTTCGATTTCAACAGCACTGTTTCTGTGTCAACTTCTGAGAAGGAGAAGTTTGAGGAGTTAATTTTTGTACACACTGTCCTCTATGATGATGACCTCAAGGTTACGCTCTATAATCCAAGCAGCAGCTACATCACCCCGACATATGAGTTCGCAATGCCGGAATTCATCCTTACAAAAGACACACGCATCATAGTAATCCCTCCTTCCTCCTCAAAGGAGATAACCTATCGCCTGAATACAGGTGAGCTGGAGGCAGGGTATACCCACAATGTGCCCTACTACCTCTCTGTCCAGGGAACCTCTGTAGAAGGAGAGCATTCTATAATGAAGGGGAGTATTGCGGACGCGGAGCCTGAAGAGGAATATTCTGAGACCCAGCAGCATGAATCATGCCCGCTTATTGCACTTTCCCTTGCCATGGGCCTTGCAGGCCTGTTCTTAAGGAGTTAATGGTTTGGCCCCTATACATTTTCTATTCTCGGAGCCAAGAAGTATTTTGCGTTTGCACCCACGATGCTGTATTCAATCTTAAGCGGCCTGTCACTCTCAATACACATCATGATGTCTGTATCCCCCTTGCTCCCCTTGATAATGTCCTCCATGTAGCTTAGCGGGTAGGTGGCCTTTGCCCCGCTTTCAATTTCAAGTTCCTTAAGCGCTTCCCCTTCCTTTTCAAATTCTTCCTTTATCTCGCCATCATCTCCCTTTATCTCTACCTTTAGCACATTTCCATCAAGCACAAAGCTGATATGTGTGCTTACGAGTTTCGCGTCTTTCAGGACTTCCCTCAGCACATCAGAGCGCATTACTGCTTTGTTCTTGTATTCTATCTTTGGCTCTCTTTCCAGCCCCTCACCAAGATCCAGCAGTGGGAGCTTGAACACCCTCTTCCTTTTCTTTCCCTTAAACGTGATATTCAATCTCCCCTCGTCCACTTCCAGCTCCACGCTCTCCCCTGAGTTCCCCCGTGCCAGTACGCGGGCCAGCTTCCCGATGTCCAGCCCAATCCTTTTCTGGTCCCCAACCACATATTCACTGAACATGCTTTTTGGCATGCTGAATGAAACCATTGAAATCTGCGAGGGGTCCATGGCCTTTAGGCTCAGCCCATCTTCATTCACTTCAAATACGCCTTCCTCAACAAGGTTTACAACTGCTTCAATAGCATCTTTTAGTGCTGGAGCTTCCTCCATGGTAATTTTCATCTGCACACCTCAACCGTCTATTCTCACCAATAATTTATAAACTAAACCACCATATCCAGGCCCTTTTTAACGCCTGTGGTCTATTGCACACTTTTACAATAGGTTTATAAACATAATCTGACACAGATAATAGACTATGTCTACTCATAGTAAAGATAAGGCCTCAGAAGAGGGCCCAGATTTTGAAAAAGCGCTGGGAGAGTTCCGCACCGCATGGAAAAACGGGAAGGCAGCAGGGGAAAAGGCAGAAAATGCTGCAAAAATCAAACTGCTCACCAAGGGGCGCACAGTAGAGGCAGCACAGGCCATAATGGCACTCAAAACTGTAAAAACAGGCGCAGGCAGCGACCTTGCAGGAAACCAGAAATACAGGATACTCCGTGCAGCAGCCCCATTGCTTGCAGAGTCCGCCAACAAACTAATTGAATCTGCAGAGCATATGGCACTTTTGCCGGTCCCAAAACGGTACTGGAAGCCAAAAAGAAAGCAGTTGCAAGAACAGAGAGACCTTCTTATCCAGTTTGATGGCTATTACAAGGAACCTGATTTTTCAAGCCCAATCTCAAACGCCTGCTCCCTTTCTGAGCTTGTGCTTTCCTGCAAACATTCTCCATCCTATCCCCGCCTTACAGGATTGAGGGCAAGGGCCCGCATCTCCAAGCTCCTTAATGCAGCAGAGGGAAATAAGCATAAGGAGGAATGGGCAACCAATTATCTTGTTTCTTCAGTAAACTCAACCATTGGCACCGAAGAAAAGGCAGAAGCAATCGCAAATATACTCGAAGCATCCGGCCAGCTCAAGCAATCCGTCCAGTTCATGAGGGAATTCACTTCCCGCATTTCTGATATGCTTATTGCCCCAGAGCAAGTGCGAACTCCTCTGGCTTCCAGGGTTTCAATCGTGCTCACTAACAGGGCAAGGGGCAAAAAGCAAACCATGATTTCAGCAATAAATGCAGAGTTCAGGGAAAGCCTGCGCTCTCTCATCGGAGAACAAGAGGATGAAGATTCCCTGGATTCTCTTCTCAGAAGCCCAGAGGCATGGGCAAGGCGCATGGAAGAAGGCGAGGAGCTAACCCTCCCCAAATCAAGCAGTGCGTTCCTGAAAACACAGCCTGCCCCCAGGCTTATCAATGCAGCAATTGTAGTTGCAAATGCAGATGTCCACCCTGAAATGAGGCTGCCCAGGGGCAAGATTGCCACAAAGCTCCTGCTTGCAGCCGGTGCGAATCTCCCTTCCCAGGAGGAAGGCGGCAAGCGGCAGATCATGGTTGAGCAGAATCAGGAGAAATTGCTTTCACGGATAAAGGAAGCAATGGAACAGCCTGCAATCCGCCAGCAAATGGAAGAATTCTTCCTTCAAAGTGAAGATTTTGAACAAAAAGAAAGGCTCCGTTCCCTGTTTGTTATGGAACAACAGGAAAGCGAAGATGCGGCAGCAGAACGGCAAGTGCCTTATGCGGATGAGCAAGAGGGCCAGGGGGAAGAACAAACGGCACAGGAGGAACTTCCCGAGCCAGAAGAGTTCAATATCCCTGGAATGGGCACATTCCCAAGGGAAGAGATTGATGCTCTTGAATTGAGGCAGGCAGCAAGCGAAGCGCCCGGAACAACAGATAAAGGCGAGCAACAGGCAGAAGAGGAAGAAGAGCCATTCCTTGATGCTCCCCCACAGGAGATTACGGTGGATGAAAGGGCCCTCATTTTCAGGAAGCTGGAAGACGCCCTTCCTCTAATCGAAGAAATTGCTTCTGATGGGGTGCCCCTTCCTGACCGCACATATGTGGCAGAGGAGCTTGCAAATCTCCTGGAAACTCCAGGAGAATCCCCGTGGAAACTTATCCACGAGCTCCACAGCCTTGCGTCTTCAGATAATGAGGAAGCTTCAGGAAAGGCAGTTGCAGCAATGCTTTCCCTCCCTTATGTTTCAGAATATAACTGGTCCTCAAGGAGGAATTCAAGTGTCCTTGTTTCAGCACTTGCAGCTTCCCTTGATTCAAACCCCGGCTCCGGGGAAATTGACCAGAAAATTATATCCGGCTTTGAGCAAGAAGCTGATTTTGCAATTGATGCAATTGCCCAATACCTCCGCACTTACACAAGCCTGGATATTCCTGCTGACTTTCCAGTGGAGGATGCAGCACTCCTCTACCTCTCAAGGAACAGGGACCCCTCCAGCTTTGCCAGGGTTGCGCTTTCCCTGCCAGGGCTCGGGGCATCCAAAACCAAAGTGATGCACTGCCTTGAGGACGCATGGAAGCAGGACGAGAACTCAGTTTACAAAGTGCTCCTTACTGCGCTCAATGACCACAGGGCCCAGAAGCCGGGAAGTGCATTCCCCTCCCATTCCGAAAACGAATATTCAGATTCAGAAGCTGAAACAGCAGAAGATTTCTTTTTCTGGCTTGGCAGGGGAGAGGAAGCCCTGAGGGAAATCTCAATTGCTGCAGGGGTTTCTGAAATCTATAGCCCAGAATCTGCCCAGTTCATTGTGCAGCGCTTCAGCGATGCAGATAATGAAGATGAGTTTGCAATGTGGGAAGCGGTGCTCCAGGAATTCGAGGGTCCGGAAGCAGACACCATGATTGTGCAGGCATTTGATTCGCTTTCACCGGAAAAGAAGGAAAAGGCAATTTCCATTTTATCTGCAAGGGCCCCTTCCCTTGACAACGCTGAGTTCCTTCTTTCCCTATGCATCTCCCCTGACAAAGAAATTGCAGGGCTTTCCGCAGATGCCCTTTCAAAACTTGATTTCTCAAGAATCGATGAGCAGAGGGAGTTCATGCTACTTTACCGGATGCGCAACCACCCTTCCCCATCTGTAGTTGAGGTAGCAGGAAAAAAGCTCCCTGCCTTCCTTGCAGAAAACCAGGGCATTCTCTCAAAAGAAACTGCCGAACTTCTTTCCTCCCTGGACCTTAATGACCCTGACCCAGAGATACGGGGGCTTGCAAAGGAGGCACTCCTGCAAAACCCCGCAGGCCAACTGGAAGGGCAGTTAACTGCAAGCGGCTTGATTGCTTCCCTTTCAAAACCTGAACCCACAGCAACTCTTGCAACTTATGCCCTTGCAAAGGAAATGCAGCTTGACCCGGACCACCTCACTGAAGAAGTTTCAACCGCAGCCCAAGATTATTCGGAAGACCCCCTTTCAATGATGCGCCTGATGGTTGCGGCAACTGCTTCCGATTCAGAGAAGTATGCCGAACTTGTGCTCGTTCCCCAGCTTGGGGCAGATGACATTTTTTCAAAAGCAGCATCTTCTTTCATCCTCAGGCTGGGAGAGAAAGGCCTGGGAATAGCCGCCCGTGCAGCAGGCAGGGCAAACCTCCCGGAAGGCATCTCTGCCGAACTTGAAAAAAGAATTTCGGACAAAGCAATCGCAATGCTTTGCAAGAAAAAAGAATTCAGCAGGCTAGTGCCTTTCCTGAATTCCGCTGACCCAAAAATACGGTCAAGTGTCTACCGTTCACTTGAGGGGGCCCTGGAAAGCCAGGAAAAGGACGAAGCGCTTCTGGATGCGTTGTCCTCAAGCCAAAGGAACATCAGGCTTGCTGCCCTCAACCTCCTTTCTCATAAAAGCGAACACAGAGAATATGTCACAGAGCTCGTGGATGATATTGATGAAGAGGTTTCACTGGTTTCTGCAAAATTCGTTGCTCCCCTCTTCTCTACAGAGGAACTTATTGGTTTCCTCAATACTCATGAGTCTGTTTTTGCAAAGCAAAGAATTGCAGACGCATACCTGAAGCGTTTCCCGGATGCAGTGGGAGAGATGGCTTTCCTTATGGAAGAGGCAGGAAACAAGCTGGAGACAGTATCTGCACTCAGGTTCTTCAGGGAGCCCAGGACGCTGACCTGCCTGTATGAGACTCAGAAAAACGCGGATGAAAAAGAAAACATGGCAATCAGAGAGTCTGTGCTTTATCTTTGCCGTTCCCTTGCAATATCTGAAGACCCCACACAGGAACAAATGTTGATGCTCCTGATTGCACAGGAAGCGTTTGGGTACGAAAACCTGCGCAGTAATCTGAAAAAGGAGATAAGCCATGCAAACGCATCTTTGATGGCCGATGCGGTGATAGAGAGCAAAGAGCCAAGCCTCCTGCTTTCAGCAACAGATTTTTTCCTCTCAGCATCCATGGAAGGCCTTGCGGTTGAAACAGCCAAAAGACTTAGGGAAACAGGAGCAGTTTCACACGAGGAACTCACAGAGACTTACCAGCAGGTTCTCTTTGGTGGCCAGGCAGACAAGATGCACATGGTCGCCTCCCCCGTACTAGATCCTTCTGCAGACCCTGGCCCATACAGGCTGGTAAAGGAGATTGCAATAGACCAGATGGT
The DNA here is from genome assembly GCA_014727975.1 of Microcaldota archaeon. GTDB lineage: Archaea > Micrarchaeota > Micrarchaeia > Anstonellales > Bilamarchaeaceae > CAIKOA01. The sequence goes on from WJMK01000017.1 coordinate 62,460, forward strand.
AAACGGCAACGGATCCCCAGAATCCTCCGGACTCTTTTTCCTATTTGCAGATACATTCGGGGACATAGAGGGCTTCTTTGATGCCGGCTTTAAATCAGTCTTGGAATTGGTCTGGGCATCCAGGGAAGACGAGGAGAGCAGGGACTATCTTGCAAGCAAGATACCCAGCCTTGTTGCAGAAGAAATTTCAGAAGACACAAAACACTTGGTTTCCCTCCTCTTGCTGGACGAGCATGGGGAATTGCCCAAGATGCAGGAAAGCCCAAACAGCGGAGAGCTCAAAAATATAGTTGTTGAGCATGCGCTCAGGACCCTGGTAGAGGCATCGGTGCTTTTCCCCGACAGGCTGCCTGTTGAAAAGGCAGAATCACGCCTCAAGCTGCTTGCGAAGCTTTATTCGTCCGGAATGGTCTCGGAGGGCCAGATTGATTCCATTGGGGAAGAGGGCAACCCAATCGCCCTTGCAATAGCCGGAAGGCCCCTGGCACCAGAAGAAGCAGAAAAGGGAAAGGATGCACTGGGCCTTGCGTTGATCGCACTTAAGAAAGAATCCCGCAGGGCAGTGGATGAATTCAGGCAAATGTACAACAGCGAAGGCACATTGCCGAAGCCCAGGTTCCGTGCAGACCCACCCCAAAGGCCCGAAGGCTCAATTGAGCCCAAGAGGCCTGAGAGGCGCCCCAGCTCTCCCCCGACAAGAAAATAGCATCCAGCAGAAATACTTGCTCCATCAGACGCTGTTGGCATCATCATCGATTTCTCTCAGCGGTTGTACATATCATCATCTGGAGGATTAATTCACTCATTTTGGGTATAAAAAGATGTGCCTCAGGGCGGATTTGAACCACCGACACCTCGGTCTTCAGCCGAGTGCTCTCCCCCTGAGCTACTGAGGCGTAACCTATTCTTCTGCACAGAAATCTTTATTTACCTATCAATTCTCAGGAAATGCTCATGGAATGCGGTCGAACCTGATAATTCCGGGTGAAAGGTGGTCGCAACATGTTTCCCTTGCTGTACCGCAACCGGCTTTCCCCTATGTTCTGCAAGCACTTCAACTTTTTCCCCTACCCTCTCAATTACGGGTGCGCGTATAAATACTCCGTCCAGTTTCCCCAGGGAACTCTCAATCGGAGACTGAAACGAATCCAGCTGCCTCCCATATCCATTCCTTGAAATTGCCATGTCAATGAGCCCGAGAGATTTTTGCCCATTCGCCTGCCCAATAATTTCCCTGGAAATCAGAATCGCACCTGCACAGGTCCCGAATATTTTCGGGATTTTCCCCAGCCCCTCAACCATCCCCTCTTTCTCTAGAAGCAGTGAATGGGTGGTGCTTTCCCCACCTGGAATAATCAGTCCGTCCAAACCACCCAGTTCTTCCTTCTCCCGCACAAGGGAAATGTTTTCCGCGATGCCCAGTTTTTCCATTGCGCCCTTAAGGCACGAAATATGCTCAGAGACTGCCCCTTGCAAAGCAAGAACCCCAATATTCATTACACTCCCCGCTCAGAAAGCCTCTGCTCCTCAGGTATCTCAGAAATCTCCAGCCCCCGCATTGCTTCCCCAAGCCCTTCTGAAACTCCTGCAATTTTTTCCGCATCATTGAAATGCGCAACTGCTTCCACAATTGCACGCGCCATCTTCTCGGGGCCTGAGGATTTGAATATCCCGGAGCCCACAAACACTCCATCGCACCCAAGCTGCATGCAAAGGGATGCATCCGCAGGGGTTGCAATGCCCCCCGCAGCAAAATTAACAACCGGGACCCTTTTCTGCCCAATGGTTTTCAGCACAAGGCCTTCAGGGACCCGCATCCTTTTTGCAGCATCCGCAGGCCTTTCCTCCTCCAGGACTTCCAGTTCCCTGGAAATTGCCCGCATATGCCTTACTGCCTCCACAATGTTCCCTGTGCCTGCTTCCCCCTTGGTCCGTATCATGGAAGCCCCCTCATCTATCCTCCTCAGGGCCTCCCCGAGGTTCCGCGCCCCGCACACAAAAGGAACATCAAACTCGCGTTTTTCAACATGGAATTCCGAATCAGCAGGGGTAAGCACTTCGCTCTCGTCTATATAATCCACCCCGATTGCCTGCAGCACCTGCGCTTCAGCAAAGTGCCCAATCCTCACTTTTGCCATCACAGGTATGCTTACTGCCTCCATTATCCCCTTGATCATCTTCGGGTCAGACATCCTTGCAACTCCCCCATGCGCACGTATGTCTGCAGGTACCCTTTCAAGCGCCATTACTGCGACTGCACCTGCCTTCTCAGCAACAACTGCCTGCTCAGGAGTAACAACGTCCATAATTACTCCTCCTTTTAGCATCTGCGCAAGCCCTTTCTTCAGTTTAGGGGTAGATGATTCTTCTTCCATAACAGTTTATTTCCCCCCAATCAGTTAAAAATCTGAGCAGCGCCATGAATAGTAATCTTTATTTAGCTATTCTTGGTAATAGGTCCCGGTGGAAAGATATGGCTACTCCAGAAGACGTTTTTGAATATATCACATCCAATAACATAAGGTGGGTTGACCTCCAGTTTTTTGATGTAGAAGGAAGGATGAACAGGACAACCATAAATGCAAGGGAGCTTACAAGCGCTTCTTTCACAAAAGGGGTTTATTGCGGGGACCTGAAAGAGGTTTTCGGATGGTCAGATGACGGGGAGCTCGTGCTCATGCCCGACCCGGATACTTTTGGGAGGATAGCCTGGGAGCCCAGCACCATGCGCATTATCTGCAACGTTGTTGTGAGCCCCCGCGGGGAAAGGTACCTCAAGGACCCCCGCTATGTACCCGAGCGCGCACTGGTAAATTCCAGGGCAATGGGATTCACGGACGCCACTGCTTCCCAGGAACTTGATTTTTACGTACTTGACAACGTAAATGTTGACAAGATGACTCCACAGCGCGGACCAAACTGCCTTATCGAGTCGAGAGAAGCCCCCTGGTCACCATCTCCCCTCTGGAACGGCCCCAGGGGAGCATATTACTCCCAGCCCTTTGATACGCTCTACAGTGCAAGAACCCAGGTTTCAGAAGTGATTGAGGATAATTTCCGCTACATAATAACAAAGCACTACCACGGAAGGTCTACCAGCGGCCAGCAGACCCTTGCACTTGCCCCCCTCTCACTGAGTGATTCTGCAGATGCAATAGAGACTACAAAGTTTGCAGTGCGCAACCTCGCATTCATTGCAAATTCAATGGCCACTTTTATGGCCCTTCCGGTGCTTGGGGAAAGGGGGAGCCAGCTCCTTTCCGGCCTTACCCTATGGAAAAAAGACGAGAACGTGTTTTATGATTCCACGGATAAGTATGCACAGCTTAGCCAGTCCGGCCGCTATTTCATAGGCGGTCTCCTGGACCACGCAGCCGCACTGATGATTTTCACTAACCCGAATACAAATTCCTACAAGAGGTTTGCAACCGACCCACGCCATATTGCCTGGGGAACCCGAAACTCTTCTGCAATTGTCCGGGTGGAAAACGAAATCAAGAATGACCGCAAGGGCAAGAAGGTAGTTTTCAATCTTGCAGACCCCTCTGCCAACCCCTACATCGCAGCGGGGGTTGTTGTTGCAGCGGGCCTTGATGGAATCAAGAACAAGAAGGACCCCGGAGACCCAATAGATTCAAACATGGATGACATGGACGAGGACGAGCTCCAGAAAGCAGGCGCAAGATCCCTTCCCGGAAACATCCTTGAAGCAATTGCTGCCCTTGAATCAGACAACAAGTTCCTGAAGGGAATCCTCTCTTCCGACATACTGGAGAGTTACCTTGAAGACAAGATTGAGGAGCACAAGGAGCAGAGCGCGCGCCCGACCTCATACGAGTTCGAGAAATACTTCAACATGTAGAAGGCATGGTGTATCCTTGCTCGACATTGATCTTATCGGCTACCTTGCAGGCATAACGGTAGCAATTTCCCTCACTCCCCAGGTGCTCAAGGCATGGAGAACCAAATCCACCAGGGACATTTCAGTGACGTGGACACTTATATACATCTTTGGCCTTTTCCTCTGGATTGTCTATGGATTCGGAATCTCCAGCTACCCGGTAATTTTTACAATAACTATTGAAGCACTGCTTGCATTCTCCCTGCTGGTGCTGAAGCTGAAGTACGGCTGAGCTCCATTCTCTATTTTAATTTTTCCTTCTTATTCTTTCCAATGAGCACCAAGGTAGCAGTTGCAGTGGCTTTCATTGTCCTTTTTTCCCTAGGCCTTGCTTTCCAGGGCGCTCCCCCCTCCACAATCCTTATTTGTGCAATAAGCATAGCTATAGGCTCAGCGCTCCCGGACCTGGACCGCCTATTCTTCCCTGTCTGGAAATACCTAAAATATTTACTAATATTAATGGGCGCCCTCCTTTTTGGATATGTATTCACGATGGCCCCCGCCCTCTGCTATTATATTGCTGTTCCATATTGCACAATCCTCCTCCCTGCACTAGTAGGAATATTCATCCTGTTCATATTCCTGTTTGATTTCCTGGACCCCTCCAAGCCCCCGTTCCACAGCCTCATCGCAATGGTTTTCGCAGCCCTCACATACTCCCTGATACTCTCATATGCAGGCTTCGTGGAATCCAGCTTCCTCGCCACGGGCGCTTTCGCAGCAGCCTACACCCTCCACTACTTCCTTGAGTCCGCAAATGTAGACCGCTCCCGCCTATGAAGAAATTCCCCAAAAACCGCACTAAAGAACTTTTATAAATATTACTACTTACTAATCACTCCACGTATTTTAGCAACTCTAAAAAAGGAGTGTGAAAACTATGGGAAAAGTAAATAGTGGAGAAGTAATGCCCGAAGGTTCAAATCGGGTAATTGGAAGAGATGCGATGCGCATAAACATCGCAATTGGATACGCGGTTGCAAACATAATCAAGACCACCCTCGGACCGAAGGGGATGGACAAGATGCTCGTTTCCGAGCTTGGGGACATCGTAATAACAAACGACGGTGCAACCATCCTCGAGGAAATGAACGTTGACCACCCCGCGGCAAAGCTGATGGTGGAAATTGCAAAGACACAGGACAAGGAAGTCGGAGACGGAACAACCACCTCTGTAGTCCTCGCAGGGAACCTCCTCAAGAAGGCAGGCGACCTCCTGGACCAGTCCATCCACCCAACTACAATCATCAAGGGATATGAGCTCGCAGCCACAAAGGCAGAAGAGCTCCTTGCAAAGCTTGGCAAGGATGTAACTCCGGAAGACAAGGAAATCCTCCTCAAAATTGCGCTTGTCTCAATGGGTTCGAAAGGGATTGGCAGCGACCAGGAAAAGAAGAAGATTTCCGAGCTTGTAGTTGATTCTATCGGCAAGGTTGCCGAGCAGAAGGATGGGATCTACTACGTAGACACCGACCTCATCAAGATTGAAAAGAAGGCTGGAGGAGACGTAATGGACACCGAACTTATCAACGGTGTCCTCATAGACAAGGAAATCGTAAACGCAGGAATGCCCAAGGAAATCAAGGATGCAAAGATTGCCCTCGTGGATGCAGCCCTTGAAATCGAGAAAACCGAGACAGATGCAAAGATTGAGATAAGCTCCCCAGACCAGCTTGAAGCATACCTCAAGCAGGAGGAGAAGATGCTCAAGGAAATGGTTTCCAAGATAAAGGAATCCGGAGCAACAATCCTCTTCTGCCAGAAGGGAATTGACGATGTTGCCCAGCATTACCTTGCAAAGGAAGGAATCGCTGCTGTCCGCAGGGTAAAGAAATCCGACATGGAGAAGCTTGCCCGCGCAACCGGAGCAAAAGTTACCTCAAGCATCTCAGAGCTTTCTGAATCAGACCTTGGCTCCGCAGGGATTGTTGCAGAGAAAAAGGTCTCAGGGGAAGCAATGGTGTTTGTGCGTGAGTGCGCACACCCCAAGTCAGTTACCATTTTTGTGCGCGGAGGCACAGACCATGTTGTTTCCGAAGTTGAGCGTGCAATCAGGGACTCCCTTGGCGCAGTCTCAAGCACCGTTGAGGTAGGAAAGTATGTAACCGGGGGAGGAAGCATCGAGATGGCCCTTTCCGCAGCCCTCAACGATTATGCAGTTGAAATCGGTGGAAGGGAGCAGCTTGCAATCCAGTCATTTGCAGAATCCCTTGAATCTGTTCCGAAGACCCTTGCAGAAAATGCAGGAATGGATTCAATAGATGCCCTTGTTTCACTCAGGAACAAGCACAAAGATGGCCAGGGAGAAGGTTTTGGAGTAAACGTGCTCAAGGGAGAAATTTCTGACATGGCTGAGCTCGGCATACTTGAGCCTGCAAAGGTAAAAACCCAGGCACTTTCTTCTGCTACCGAGACCACCCGCCTTATCCTCAGGATTGACGATATCATCGCATCCAAGGGAGGAAAAGGCGGTGGTGAGGGCATGCCCCCCGGTGGAATGCCCCCCGGTGGAATGCCAATGTAATAACTTCCTTTTTTTTCTTTTTTTACATTTTCTTTCT
>WJMK01000049.1 GCA_014727975.1 Microcaldota archaeon
CCTCTAGCTGTATTGGCTAATGGAATATTTCTGGCTCTGAATTATTGGAATTCGCGTACAAAGCGATTCGGTCGACTCTCAATTGCAAAAGGGGCTCAATCTATAGTGACAAGTGGCGCTCAACTTGGATTGGGCATAAGTGGGGCTACACATGCTGGCGGGCTCATCGGAAGTAGGGTGCTTGGAATTGTGAGTGTTGCAGTACTGCTAGGAAAACAGACCTGGCAGGATGCCGGTCACATCCTGCGGGAAGGCGCAAACTGGCGTGGTATAGTGGCTGGGTTTAGACGGCACAGGAAGTTCCCCTTATACAGCACGTGGTCGGCATTGCTGAATAGCATTTCGTGGCAATTGCCCTCCTTTTTGTTATCCTCATTTTTCTCTACCAGCGTCGTTGGATACTATGCATTGGGTACCCGCGTCCTTCGTCTGCCGATGAGTTTGATTGGTAGTGCAATCGCTCAGGTTTTTTTCCAGCGTGCTGCTGAGGCAAAGGTGGAAGGAACCCTTGATAAGGTAGTCGAAAGTGCCTATCGACGACTCGTGATGTTAGGAATGTTTCCCTTGCTTATGTTGACAATCGTTGGGCGTGATCTTTTTGTGATTGTCTTTGGCGATAGTTGGGCAGAGGCTGGCGTATACACTCAAATCTTGAGTATATGGACATTTTTCTGGTTCATATCTTCTCCGTTAAGCACACTGTTTAGTGTACTTGAGAAGCAGAAGACCGGCGCAAAATTTCATATTGTTATTTTTACCACTCGGTTTTTGGCTTTAGGTGCAGGGGGAGTGTTAAAAAACGCTCGCATAGGGTTGCTCTTGTTTGCCGTGTCAGGAGTATTTGTGTACGGGTATCTTAGTTTTGCGATAATGACTTCTGCTGGTGTTCCCTATGTCAGAATATTCCAGATTCTAATTCATAATTTGACTCTCTTTATCCCAGCAGGTTTGATTGTAGGGGTGCTTAGTTTATTTAGTGTATCCCGAGAGCTATTAGTAGGTGTATCTGGTTTGTTGTTAGTTTTGTACCTAATTTACATAATAGCGATGGACAATCAATTGCGCAACTTATTTTCTGGAGTTTTTGAAAGATTACACGGAGATTCGGTGCGATGAAAGGAAAGTTAAGGGAAATATTGAAAGAAATTCTTTATCGACTTCTGTCCATCTTTGGTCCCGCCTTTTCCAGTAGAAATCTTAGCCCTCGCTTGCTAATCCGACACGTATTTATTCAGAAAATTCTTAGAATTAATTCTCACGTACTATGGCCTGTTCATTGGACCACTCGTGTCTTAGCTTCTCATAAAATTGATCGTGGAACACGCTTCCCAGGATTATCTTCAGGTTGTCATATTGATGGGCGTAATGGTATCGTTTTGGGAAGAAATGTTTGGATAGGGCCAAGGGTTAGTCTTATAAGCATGAACCACAATTTACATAACTATCATGAATTTATTTCGGATGAGCCAATCATAATTGGAGACAACTGCTGGTTAGGAGCCAACGCTATCGTTTTGCCTGGTGTAAAACTAGGAAACCATGTGGTGGTAGCGGCAGGAGCTGTAGTGACTAGGAGTTTCCCGAGAGATGATGTTTTGTTGGCAGGCGTGCCAGCCCAAATTATCGAAAACCTAGGCCCATACCAAGAAGAGAGCAGCAATGCGACTGGTAAGTATATGGCAACATAGAGTGACGCGTCGACTAGTTAGTTGGATTTATCCATTGCTGAAGATATTTGAAGCTAATATTTTGAAGCGATTAGCTGACGTCAATTCACATCCACCTATGTTTATTATCGGCCCGCCTCGCTCTGGGACAACCTTGCTCTACCAAGTGCTGGTAAATCGATATAAACTCGCCTATTTTAGCAATTTTTCCGCGAACTTTCCCCAAACTCCCATAGCAGCTTTGTGGATTGAGAACACTCTGTTTCCTAAAGGTAACACAAAAAACGCCTATACTTCGAAGTACGGCATAACAAAAGGATGGCAGGGACCTCATGAATGTGGCGAGTTCTGGTACCGCTGGTTTCCAAGAGGAAAGTACGTATATGTTGCTCCTGGGGAAACATCAAAAGTGCACTTGAATGAACTGGCTAGAAATGTCACGGGCATGTCGAAAGTCACGCAGAGTTCAGTAATTTTCAAGAACGTATACAATTCTATGCGAATAGCACCCATTGTCGAAGCATTACCTCAAGCTTCATTCTTGGTATGTAGACGTAATCTTGTTGATACTGCACAATCTATTCTGAGCAGCCGTGAAGATACTCGTGATGAAATATCCTGGTGGTCGCTCCCGCCTAAAGAAATTGATGTGATCAAAACGCATCCCTACTGGGAGCAAGTTGTTGAGCAGGTCTATTACACTTACCAGCAAATAATGGAGGACAGGATTCGGTTTGGTAGAGATCGTTTTCTCAGCATTAAGTACGAAACACTCTGTCGAGATACTTACAGTGTTCTTGATAAGGTTGAGGCTTTCCTGATCAGTCGAGGAGTGAAATTAGAAGCATATAAAGATGTTCCGAGAGAATTTCAAATGTCAACCGGTCAAAAAGTTAGCGATCAGGATTACCAACGTATTGTAGCAATCGCTGCTCAATTTGAAGATCCTGATTTCGAATAATAGGGTCGGTGTCTCTCCACCAGTTAATTCGGGGGTATATGAGCTTGAATTCTTCATCTTACAGTGATTTTGTAGAAAGGTCTGCTCAAGGTACTCTATTCTGTACTACTTGGTGGCTTGATACAGTAGCACCAGGGAGATACCAAATTCTGATCGTTGAGAAAGGAGGAAAGATTCACGGTGCTTGGCCCATAATTCTCAACAGATCGAGGTTAGGAGAAACAATTATCGGTATGGCTCCTCTTACTCCTTGGTTAGGGATCTTATATCGCCCCCCAGCTTCCCCTAAGCTTGCGAACCAACTATCTGAACAAAAGGATCTATCGGCTGAACTCATTCAGCAGTTACCTAAGTTTGATACCTTAAACATCAAGTTTCATCGAAATTTCGATTACTGGTCTCCTTTTTATTGGGAGGGATTCGATCAGACTACACGGTATACTTATGTGCTTGAGGATCTTTCAGACTTGGATGCAGTCTGGCAAGGCCTACGTAGTAACATTCGTAGCGATGTTAGAAAAGCCGGAAAAGAAAAGATAAGTGTTGAGGAAACCGATGACATGGAAGTTTTTTTGGATGTGCATGCGATGACCTTCGCGCGACAAGGTATGCAAATGCCTTACAGCGACGATTTTGTTCGCCGTGTGGATGCGGCATGTAGAGAGCAAGGAGTTCGCAAAATATTCATCGGGCGAGGCCAGGAAGGGAGCGTTCATGCAGCAGCGTAC
>WJMK01000018.1 GCA_014727975.1 Microcaldota archaeon
AAGCATGGGGAAGGGGGGGAGGTGGCCGGCTCAAAGCTTGAGCAGGTAAACACTCCTGAGCAGCTTGCTGAACTAGTCAAGAAGAATGTGGATGCAAAAACACTTGCAGGGATTGAAACGGTTGAGAGAGTCCCTAATATCGAAACAGGGGAGCTGACAGGAACAGACAGCCTAGTTGAAATCACTTCAATAAAAAGGGGGGGGAAGGAAGTTGGCGTAGGCACTAAATTAGAGCAGGGGGTGGATTATGAAGCTACTGTGAGGGATGCGGATGGGGTCGAGCATCCTGCAATCGTAAGGTATGAAGTTACCAGGAAAGGGTCCCCGGATGGAAAGAAACCCCCGACTCTTGGCGCTGTTGCATACACGCTCGCGGAAGCTCCTCCGACCACCAAGCTGAATGTAGTAATAGGGAAGACTGACCTCGCTAGTGAAAAGGCAGAATGGGCAAATGAGAAGGGCCTTAAGGAAAGCGTGGGGGAAAATGCAGTAGAAGGGGCAGAAGGAGTCTATTCAATATTTACAATCTTCCCTGGGGAATATGCGCCTCCTGCAGACCCCGTAAAAGGACCACTGTATGATGTCCATGTTGGGATGACCGGGCTGGAATTCTGGAACGGGAGGGAGGCAACCGCAGGGAACCCAAGGGTAAACCGGCATGCGCTTATGAAAAAACCATCTGGCGAGCTGGCTGAGAGGCTGGGTGGGAAAACAGCAGCCGAAGGAAAGCCAGAACCAGTAAAAGTAGCAACCTATGACAACAAAACCCTTTCACAAAAGTTCGGTGAAGCAGGCATTGACAGGAAGACACTTGGGATACTTGGAAAAACGCCCGAAGCAGAACTTCCGGGCGCACTTAAAAAAGCCGGTTTCACGCCCGAGCAAACAACCACGATACTTGAGCTTGCCAAAAAGCACAAGACAGGGGAAAGGGAACTAAAAGCGGAAGCCAAGGCAAAAACGAAAGGGGGGCAAAAACGAAAGGGGAAGAAGGGCGCCCCTAAGGAACAAAAATCAAAGGAAGAAAGAAAGGCAGAGAAAGCGGCTGAGATTAACAGGGAATTGGAAAGAATACGTTTGGAAGTAAGGGAGATGCCAAAGGAAATCAGGAAGCCGCTTGATGCAAAGATGAAACCCCATTTGTACGAAATACTATCTTTGCTCCAGAAGCCAAATTTCAAATCTGGGGACTTGGTGGGGAAGCTGAAGGAGATCGGCTTAAATGAAAGGGAAATAGCTGATGCGCAAAAGATAATTTTGTCCCCCAGGAATAGAATCCTAAACCCTGAACAGCTTCAGAGCACTTTGAAAAGTGACTACGAAATCATTTTTGGGCTTGGGAAAGCAATGTCTCCGATGGTAAGCAAGATAAGAATGTTCAAGATTATGGGGGAAAGGGGGGCGGGGACTAAGGTGCACCAACTGGTTGAACCGGAATCCCTCGCAATACTCTCAGAGCCGCTCCCTATTGTTGCAGGCGGAAAAAGCAGCAAGAAATTGATAAGCGTAGAGGATGTGGATGTTGCAATTGATGGATTCAGGACCCAAATGGAAAAAGTACGCGGAAAAGAATTCACCTCAATGGCTGAAAGGATATCCAAGGAACCCATAAGGGAAGAGATTTCCAAAATGGAGAATTCCTTAGAAAAGGATGACTTATTAATTGAGATGGGCCGCGACCCGAAATGGATCGAAAAGATTCAGGATCCAGTGCTAAGAGAATATCTGAAACAGGAAGGTACCGATTGCCTAAGGGACCTGATTGGTTTTGAGATGGCAGTGTCGTATGCTAAAGGAATAAGGGAAAGGGTGGCTGCCCAGGACCAAACATTGACTATACGGGATGGGCTGCTGGTTACGGAGGGAATGCAAACTGTACTGGAGCAGCATTTTGAAGATGTACATTTCACAGTTGAGTCAAACGATGGAAAGGTAGTGTATAATATAAGGATGACTACTGCCGCAATGAACCATTCTCTGGAGGGGCACATCTGGGATGTCGGAACTCCTGATATGATGCTTGATGTATTTGAATACTCTGTAGGTGCGCAACCATATGTGCGGGTGGCTGAAGCTGAGGCTGCTGCCGCAGGGCTTCCGGAATCCATGTCGTTTGGTGGCTGGGTGGAGTACAAAGGGAGGACGTCAGAAATAACTTTCAGCCAGCTCAAAACCCATGAAGGGAATTATAGCATACTGGTTACGCAATTTGATGGAAAGGCTCCAGCTGTGGTAGAAAGGACCCCTGATGGGAAAACCATCCTAAACCTAACCTTCGTTACTTCATATGAGAAGACAACTTATGGCGAGGGATATAAGGCAATAACCCTATTTGCAGAGTAAGAGCAAGTATTTAAAAACAGAAAGAACCCAAAAAGTGATATGCAGGTAAAAAAAATGGGAAAAAGAACCGGAGATGAAGAAAGATTAAGATTTCCAGCGAAGAGAAAGCTGCCTCCTTCGGGCCCAGATGCGCTTATGCTGGACCTCCCTGCAAAAGGCAAAGCGGAAACCACTCTCTCCCTTATTATGAGGGGAAGTTCTGATTCAAGGGACCTGAGTATAATTTTCAGCAATAAGGAAGGAAACCAAACACAGTTTGATCATGGCCTGGAAAAGAAAACGAAGGATGGGGAGCCTGTTTCGTACTATCTGCCCCAATTCGGAGTATATGGCATGGGACAAAAATATGAGCTGGAAGCGCCAAAAGGCAAAAAGCTGATGCTTGAAAGGAACGATGATGGGGACCTTACAGTGTGGATTAAAGGGCAGGACCTCTCCAAGGCAAAGAAGGAAGTTGACCCCAAAAGATATTATGTAACAAAGTATGTGGATGGGGAAAAAATCGTTGGGTACACAATAAAAGACTTCCTTAGAATGGTAAATCTTGCGTTCTATAATGTGCGGTTCCAGATTCAGGCATAAATAAACACTATTTATAAACATTTCTATGCCCTAATCAATGTATGGTACCTAGAGGCAAGCCAAAGAGGGGACAAGCCCGCCTAGTAAAAACGCCTAGGGAGTTTCTCGCAGAAACTGTAGAAAGAAACAAAACAAAGCCTTTCAGAAACAAACACCTCAGTGCAACCTTTTTGGGCACTGCTTCCGCAACCCCCACGCGAAAAAGGGGAATGCCCTCAATTGCAATAAAATATGATGATTTGCTGCTCTGGGACTGCGGCGAAGGGTGCCAGATGGAGATGATGCGCAGGAGGATCGGCTCTGGCTCGGTAAAAGCAGTATTTCTCACCCATCTCCACCTTGACCATTTCCTTGGTGTTTTTGGCCTAGTGAAGACACTTGGGATGGCAAGGCAGCGAAGAATAGATATTTTTGCTCCTGATAGATTCAGGAAAATAATGGATGCTATGGAAATCGATCCTTCTTTTTTTTCAACCAAAGAAATGGAAGTGGGGAAGCTCTACTCTGGAGACCAATACGATGTATCTGCGTTCCGGGTAAAACACAGAAATATTGATTCATTCGGGCTTGTATTCAAAGAACAGGAAAGAACGCGGATAGATACAGAAAAAACAGGGGCACTTGGGTTTTCCCAGCAAAATTATGTAGATATCAGCACGCAGGGAGAAACAATTATTGGAGAAAAAAAGATTGGAATTGAAGAAGTGCTGGTCTGTGTAAAGGGCAGAAAAATAATATATAGCGGGGATACTGTTTATGATGAAAGGATAGCCCAAATTGCAGAAGGGGCGGACCTGCTGATACACGAAGCTACATATACAGAAGAGTTTGCGGATTTGGCAGCAAAAAATGGCCATAGCACTGCAAGGCAGGCAGCAGAAATAGCTCGTATGGCAGGAGCAAAAAAACTAGTCCTTACGCATTTTAGCAGGATGTGCAGCAATGATGTGCTTGAAAGAGAGGCTAAAGAACTATTTGAAAATACTCTAATCGCTAAAGATGGAATGAAGGTAGAAGTAAAACAGGAAAAATGGGCTTAGATGGGGATAAGGAACCTCGGAACCCTGCTTTCAGAAACCATCTCGTTCAACTCGTCCATATACTCCTTAGGCACTTTCCCGGTATCCTGTAGCTGGAAAGTAACTTCCCTGAGCAAAAACTTGTCTCTGGCAAGCGCGTAGTAAAGTTCTTCTGCAATCTGCCCGAGCTTCTTTTCCTTCTCCTTCTTTGGGTCTGATGCACGCACTTCAATTCTTGTTTTCCCATAATTGAAGCGTACCCCTTTTGTGCCCTTTTTGGAAAGCAGCTTTTCCACTATCTCCCTGAGCTCAGTTTTGAACTTTGACTCGTCCGGGTCCCGGAACTTTGGCTCAAGGTAAGCAAGCCTGTCGCGTATGAAGTCCCAGAGCTCAGTCCCGTCAACCCGCGGAGAAGCTTCTTTCCCTTCCAGAACCAGCATCTGCGCCTTTGGGGTGTATTTCTTCAGGGCAGCATCACTGTCCAATGATGCCATATTGTTCAGTTCTGCGCAGAAATCAAGGGAACCCTTAAGCACCATAAAATCAAATGCTATCTCTGCATTGCTTTTGTAAAAATAATTGTCATCCAGGAACTTGGCGATTATGTCCATTGTGGAAAGCGCAACTGCATAGTCCCTTGCAACATTGCCTTTTATTGAATGCCTCTGGGCCTCTTCTGCAAAATCAAGCAGGTACATCGCAACCGCAATCTTTTTCAGGTCTCTGCTTTCGGCAAGGTCTTCCCCGTGCATGTAAACATTATTCGCTTTTCCCTTCAGCAGCTTGCGGAAGCCTTCCAGCTTTTCAAAAAGCCTTTTCCCCCTCTTGTTTTGCGCAGCAGTTATCGGCCCTTTAACCCCTGCTTCCCACATATTGCGGTGGAAGCGGAGCATGCGCTGCCCTGCCCTCCTGTGGCTCGTGATTAATCCTTTAAGCCTGTCGGCCTGCTCCCGGGACATGTTCTGATGCTGTGCCATAGTATGTTAATGGCTAAAAGGAATATAAAAAGGTTGGGGAAGGCAGGAATGCAGTAAATTTGCAAAAGACCACTTTTATAAACATTTTGTAACATATATATTTAATGCCGGGTAGTAACTCATGGGAAAGAAGCGCACGATACAGAGGAACAGGATTTCACGCCCCATACTGCTTTCCCCAAAGCAGGAAGGGAGTTGCCCATTCGGAAGTTCGTGTGAAAAAAACTGCATTCTGGAAAAAGAATTGCTGCCCACGGAAAGCGCAAAAAGAAATTTGAAAAAAAGAATCGGGGAAACCCTGGAAAAATTCGATTCGATTCAGGAGCCTCCATTCAGCACAGAGGAATATGAAAAAAAGGAAAGCCTTGCTGTAGAGCTTATTTTCATGCTTGAAGGGATAGCTATTCCGGATAGGGAAGGAAAAATTGAGCACAGCTCATGTGGAAGGAGGGAAGGTACAAGGCAAAAGATGCAGGCCATGGGCAACCAGGAGCTGAAAGAGCTGGTTGGAGGCATCAGCCTTGAGCCGGATATGGCAGGCACCTACCAGGCACTCTCCAAAACATCTCCGCCTTCAGGGATACACCCTACATTTGCGCTACTGCTTGCAAGGATTTCTGCGCTCCAGCTCCCAGGAAGCTCCCAGGCGCTTGAAATGCTTATGGAAGACGGAGGGACAAGGGGCGCAGAGATTATATCCTGGATGGCGGCAGAGCCCACTATTGATGAGGAAAGCAGGCGGGAATATGTTGCTGCCCTGCAGAGGATGGCTTCCTGCGCATCCTTCGATGGGGGAGAGGCTGAGATAAGCAAAGGGGATTACAGGCTCGCTGCAGCGCTTTCAAGGTTCCTCCCAATGGAAAACATAACTATGCATTTCCCTGGAACATACGATGCAGACATATATCGTGTTGACGGGCTGCCCGGAATTCCGGAAAAGCCTGAGCTTGGGAGGCTCCGGGCAATGGTGATGCTGTCAACAGAAGAGCTTCTTGTTGCGCTTTTCGGAATCTCCCAACGGATGTACGAGCTGTGCTCTGTTCCATATGAGGATTTCCCGGAATATTCTGTAAGGGTCCAGAAAATGCAGAAGACTCTTGAGAAAGGGATTGGGTTCATTGCGGGGAAAGGTGCGGAAAACAAGGAAATGCTTGCAACAGTGTGCAGTAGAATTGAGGCCAGGATGGAAGGCTCGGAGGAGGAGCCAATGCTTGAGGAGCAGGGATTCGTCCGCTACCTCACTGAGAAAATGCTGGAGGAGGGAAAACTGGATAATGATGCAGCCGAATCACTCCTTATGATGCTTTCTCCTGAAGAGCCAGAAATGCAGGAACAGCTTGTAATGCTTAATTTTCACCCTGCCCACCAGCTACATGCCCAATGAAGCAAGCAGCAGGGAAAGCAGCCCGCAGAATAATGCGGCAAGGGAATATTTGCGGGTTAGGGAAAATGTCTTGTCTTCTCTTGCATAAAGCAGGTAAAGTGCGAGTATCAGGATTGAGATGTCTGCAATGAAAAGGAAGAAGCCTGATGCGAAATGCAGGGAAAGGTCCATCATGTAGGGAACTACTGTGAGAGGTATGAACAGGAGGAAGAGCATTGAGGCAATGAACAGGGAAGGGCCCTTTCCTATGAGGATTGGGAGGGTTTTGGATTTCCTTGCTTCCCTGTCCCCTTCCATATCTTCTACGGACTTGACGATTTCCCGGGCAAGGCCTGCAATAAAGCCCAGGAGGGCAATGTCCCAGAGCACTTCAGGGGGCGAACTTGTGTACACATATGCCCCAAAAATAAATGGGACAGCCATCGTGGTGGCAATGAAGAAGTTGCCAACAAGTGGGAGGTCCTTGAGCTTTATGTTGTAAAGTGCGGCAAAGGCATTGTAAATTACTGCAATCATGAATGCAATTTCGTTTATCAGGAACCCTGCAATCATGGAAATTCCAAAAGAAGCTGCTGAAAGGATGAGGGCACTGCAGGGCTGGATTGTGCCCTTTACAAGCGGGCGCTCGGTCATTCCGTTTATGCGGTCTGCTTCCCTGTCCATGTAATCATTTAGTGCAAAAGAGCCAACTTCGCTGAATATGGGCACAAGGAGGGCAAGGTAAAAGAGCTGGTCGAATTCCGGGATTTGCCCTAGCGTAATTACAATTGCGATTAGCACTGCAACCGCAAGCATAATTGCATGCTCAAAGCGGACCAGTTTCCAGTATTCCCTTAAGTGCGCAAGCGTATCCATCGGAGTTATCTCCTTGGGCGGAAGCATGGAATGCTAACTCAGGAAAGCAATTTAAACTCTGCGCAGGCAAAAAAAAGCATGGATCTCCATTTTCTTGAAAGGAATGCTGCTTTTGAAGCGGCAGGGGTTTGCGTTCTCCCGGTTCCCTATGAGGGGACCGTGTGTTTCAGGGGCGGGGCTGAAAAGGGCCCGGAAGCATTGCTCAATGCAAGCGTTGAAGTGGAAGAATACGACATTGAGCTCGGGTTCGAGACAATAGGGGAGGGATTCCCGGAAGGTTTCCACGTGATGGGGCCTGTGGGAAGGGAGGAAAAGGACCCTGAAAAGGTTGTGGGGGAAGTGTATGGTTCGGTTTCCAAGATTGTGGGGGCAGGAAAGTTCCCGATTGCAATCGGAGGGGAGCACAGCATTTCTTCTGGGGCGTTGAATGCAGTTGCAGAGAAGTTCCCCGGAGTTTCTGTTTTGCAGATTGATGCGCATGCGGATTTGCGGGATTCATTTGAAGGGGGCAGGCATTCCCATGCATGCGCAATGCGCAGGATGATGGATTATGCAAAGGGAGGGGCGCAGGTTGGGGTGCGCAGCATGAGCGCAGAATGCGCGGATTACCTGGGCAAGAACCCTGAGCTGAAGAGCTGGGGGAGTGAATTTGAAATTGGGGAAGTGCTGGATGCGCTCGGGGAAAGTGTATATGTTTCTATTGACCTAGACGGCTTCGACCCTTCGGAAATGCCCGGGGTGGGAACTCCGTGCCCGGGAGGGCTTTCCTGGAAGCAGGGGATGGGCCTGCTGAGGGAAGTTGCAAAAAATAAGAAGATTGTGGGGTTTGATGTGGTGGAGCTTGCCCCTATTGAGGGGGAAGTGGTGAGCGAGCTCTTTGCTGCTAATTTGCTGTATAAGCTTGCGGGCTACTCGGTTTTCCCGGAAAGGCTAAGACAGGTTTAGGTGCTCGCGGAAATAGTCCAGCACGTGCTCCTGGAAATGCCTGAATGAGTCGAATCCGAATTCCTTGTGCATGCGGAGCATGAATGGGTGCGGGGAAAAATGGGAAACCGAAACAACATACCCCTCTAAGTCAGCAGAAGCGAAAAGATTGCGCACATTGCCCCTCTTCCCAAGCGTTTTCTTTACATATGAAGACTGCATCGCCTGCTGCTTGGAGATAATTCTCCCTTCTAAATTCTGGTGGAAAAAATTGAAATGTATTTTCTTCTTTTCCACTTTTCCAGTAATCAGGTTTTTGAGGGGCTTCTCCGCATCAACTGCAATCTTCATGTCCTTCCCGTCATATGCAACTTCATATTCATTGGGCTCAAAATGCGTGAAAAGGAAGCTGGAAAGAAATGGCCTGCCCGCCTCCTGCCCAACTGTCTTGGAAAGAAGCACAAGCCTCTTTCCTGAAAAAAACACTGAGCGGGTCGCACCATGGGCAAAATGGTTGCCCATCTTCTCCCCATCCAGGATTAGCTGCTGGAAATACTTGTGCGGGACCGCAAAAGCGGCCCTCGCCTCAAAAAGCGGAGTGGAGAGCTTTGTGGGCCACTTGAGCGAAGTGTACAGGTTGTGGGAGAGGGAAGGCAGCTTATCAAGGAACTCATTTGTGGTTTTGAGGCGCGCCTTGTCCTCTTCAACCATCTTCCGGAGCAGGCCGAGGTATTCTGCATTTGAGGATGCAACTTCGCAGATTCTGCACATCTACTCTTCCTTCAGGTCAACTTTTGTAACTCCGCCTATTTTGGATTTTGCAGTGACAAGGAACATTGCCTTGTGCATCTCATAATCCTGCCCTTCTTTCTTCTTTATCTTCACGGAAAGCTCTCCTTCCTTGGAAAGGTCAAAATCTCCTTCAAGCTCAAGGTAGTCCATAAGCTCCTTGATCTTCTCTTCCGGCCTGGTGAATATTTTCTTGAGCTTCAGTGTGTAATCCACCTCCTGGCCTGCAATCGGGTGGTTGAAATCAACCATCACCCTGCCCCCGGTTACGCTTTTAACGGTTCCGTAAATGCGGCCGTTATCAGTATCTACATGTATAACAAGGCCAGGCTCAGGGTTTACCTGGTGCTTTGCAAACTCAGAAGAAGACATTATCTTTACAAGGTCCTTTTTCCTGTGCCCGAATGCCTCTTCAGGTGTGAGATGGACCTTTTTTTCTTCGTCCTGCTTCATGCCTATAAGTGCATCGTAGATGCCCGGGATTAGCCGGTCCATTCCAAAAACCACAAGGAGCGGGCCTTGCTTTCCGTGGAGCTTTTTTGCAACTTCCCCTTCAGTGGAATCAAAAACCCTTCCGTCCTGGTCTTTTCCCTCGAGTTCCAAGAGTATAAAATCTCCTTTTTCTACCATATTTAACACCAAATAATCAAGAGGATTGAGCATATATTATGCCGGTGCCCTTTAAAACCGTTTTCACTTAACTCTAATCCGGTGCTTTTGATGGACAAGAGCCTTATAGTTAAAGTAGCAGTGGTAATACTGGCCTTGCTTTTCCTTATGCAGCCTTTTGCAATGAGCATACAGAACTGGGCAAGCTCAGGAGGCGGTGAAGGCGGAACGATTTATACTGGCACAGCAAATGTAAATGTTACTATTTACTCCTATGGGGCATTCCTGTACATGCAGGCGCCAACAGAGCTCCAGAAAACCCAGATTTCCTCAAACCCGGAAGTGCTCAGCCTGGAGGAAACAGAAGAGGGGAGCGGATTCTATAGGGCCACGCTGAGGGACTCTGCAAAAACCATGCAGGTCCACAATGAGTTCAGCGGGATGGGAGTACAGAGCTTTGCATCCGCGCAGATAGGCCTCCCGGAGAAATACACTGTTGAGCTTGAAAACGGAACAGAGATGGAAATATTCGGGGGCTACCAGCAGATGCTCATGGAGCCGGTCCTGGATACTGGGAGAAAAGTAAGCTATATGCTTGCAGTGGAAACCGATGGCACCAATACCTACAGGATACTGGATGCAAAAAGCTATTACACAAATGTGGAGCTTTCAGGTGAAGCGACAGTTGTTGGGGCAAACACCTCTGCATATTCTTTTGCTGTTCCATGGGAGGAGAGGGAACTCGCGCTGGAAGAGATTATTGGGGAATACGGAGAGGGGAATGTGACATATGAGAGAAAAGACTACATTATTTTTGACCCGCCGCTTTCCTCCAGTGAAACAATGTTCATGAAGAAGGATTATGTCACATATATTTCTGAAGGGAGCGCAAGCGTGGCCTCCAACTTTACCAACAGGAGCCTCGCAGAGCAGGACCTGGGCGAAAGGGCAGTTTTCCCTGATTCCAGGCTGATGGTTGTTGCCGGGACGCCCCCAAACATCACTTTTGAGTATGAGAATGTAAAAACCTACACGATTGAATTCCCTGGGGAATTTGACGGGTATGTGCTTGAAGCAGGGGAAATCCAGGTTGCCTCGGAAGAAGATTTTGAAACCGGGGAAACTGTGGAAGCACGCTTCAATGCAACAGTTACCGGTGACCTGGTCCTCGGGGTAATGGAAATCTACATTAATAAGGTTGATTAGGCTGCAGGTGCTTCTCCTGCAGGGGTTTCTTCTTTTCCGCGGTCCAGCTTTACCCCCACTATCTTTGAGGCGCCATCTACCTTGCTTACCCCAAGTACTGCGGAAGCCATGCCCATCATTATGTCATTGTGGCTTACAACAAGGAACTGGGACTGGGGGGCAAGCTCAGTGAGGAGCTTTGCAAGGTTCTTTGTGTTTACTTTATCCAGCGGGGCATCAACCTCGTCCAGCACATAGAAGGGCGAAGGCTTGTAGAACTGGAGCGCAAACACAAACATGAGCGCAACAAGGCTCTTCTCCCCTCCTGAAAGGGATTCCAGGGAATGGTCCCTGTTGTTCCTCCTTACTTTTATGTAGAGGCCTGATTCGAATGGGGTGGATGGCTTGTCCAGGTAAAGGTGGCCTTCCCCTATGTTTATTAGTGTAAAGAGCTTCCGGAACTGCTTGTCTACTTCATGGAAGGTTTCGAAAAAGGCTTCCTTCTTCCTCTCTTCAATCCCGGAAATCATGTCGATTACTGCTTCCTTCTCTATTCGCAGCTTCTCGATTTTTTCCTGCATCTCCTTTACTTCCTTTGATTTTTCCTCATACATCTCAGGTGCGGCCTGGTTTACTGCGCCCAGCCCTGAAAGCGTGGACTCTGCAGAGCGCATTTTCTGGGTGAGCTGCTCCTTTGTTCCATCAAGCGGCTCCACTTCCTTGTATTCTGCATATTCTGCTTCAAGGTCTGCAAGGCGCGTCTCTATATTCCGGAGCTCCACTTCCGCAACAGTAAGAGTTTTTTCATGCTTTGAGGATTCCAGCTGGAGCTTCCCTTTCTTTTCCCCCATCTCCTGGAGCTTCTGCTCAAAATCTCCCATCTGCTTCATGAGCTTCCTTATTGCCGCATCGGATTCCCCAAGCCTTTCCTCAATGCTGGAAAGGGTTTCCTGTTTCCTTTTTGCCTGGGAATTGAGCTGGCCTATGCGCTCTTCCTGCTCCTTCTTTTCGGCACGGGTGCGCTCCAGCCTTGCGGAACGGTCCTTCAGGCCTTCCGTGCGCACCTCGAATTCCCTTCTCTTGGAATCTGCCTTTGCGCGCAGGGAAGAGTAGAGCTTGGACTTGTCTTCACGCTCCTTTTCCATGGACTCCATGCGGGAGGACTCTTTCTCGATTGCCTGCTGGAGATTCTGCTCTTCCTCCTGTATCTGCGAATCCATTTCCTGGATTTTCTTCTGGTATGATTCGAGCTTTGAGGAAGAAAGCTCGGCTGATTTTTCAAGCTTGCTTATCTCTTCCCTGAGCTCTCCCACCCGTTTCTCGCGTTTCTTCTGCTCCTCCATCTTTTCCTGCAGGGACTCGAATTCCACCTCCTTTTTCTTGAGGGCGATCTCGGTTTCTGCCTTTTCCCTGCGGAGGGTGCCCATTTCCTCCCTGATTGCAGAAAGGTCATCCATTATCCCTGTTTTGCGGGACTTCACTGCCTCCAGCTCGCCTTCCATCTTGGAAAGCTGGGCAGCGGATGCAACTCCCCCTTTTGTTTTTCCTCCGGTGATTATGCCGGATTTTTCAAATAGGTCCCCATCCGTGGTAACCATGCGCTCCTTTGCAATCCCCAGCTTCTTTGCTTCCTTTGCATCATTTATGAGCAGGGTGTTGCCAAATACAAAATTGACTGCTGCTGCATGCTGGGGCCTGAAGGAAACAAAATCCACAAGCGGACCCATCCCTCCTTTTGCAGTTACCTGGGGAGGCGAGACTTCTCTCAGCGGGAGGAAGGTTGCCCTTCCCCTGCCTGCTTTTTTAAGGTGGGAAATCGCCTTTACTGCAACATCCGAGGAATCCACCACTATATAGAGGAGGCGCGAGCCCCCTGCTGCATCTATTGCCTTTGAATATTCAGGCTTGAACTCAATAAGCTCCGCAACTGTTCCGTGTATTCCATTGAGCTGGCCGCTTTCCTTCAGCTCGTTTATGTACTGGAGCGCCGGGTTCCGTATGTGCGCAGCAGTCTGGGCGCGCAGGGTTGCGACCTTTTCCCTGAGGGTGAGCAGCTCCCGGTCCAGCCCTGCATTCTCCGCATTCAGTTCCTTTTCCCGCGAAAACAGGCGGTCCTGTGCCTCTATTGTGGAAGTAAGGTTCCTGCGGAGCTCTTCTATTTCGGATTGCAGGGATTCGCCTGCAGCAACTTCTGCGCCCCCTGAATCTTCAAGGATTCTTTTCTTCTCCTCAATAAGCGACTGCGATTTTTCTATTTCGCCCTTGAGTATCAGTGCCTGCTCGCGGATGCGCATATGCTCGTCTTCCAGTTCTTCCAGGAACCTCCTTATTGCAGAAACCTCTGCGCTTTCCCTGTGCTCAAGGCGGAGATTCTCAAGCGGAATAAGCTGCTTCCTGAGCTCTTTTTCCTCCCCTGAAAGAGTTTCCAGCATCCCTTTTTCATCCTCTATTTCCTTTTCCAGGGACGAAATTGAAGAAGCGAGCCTCCGGAGTGATTCTTCGGACTCCTGCAGGGCTTCTTTCCTGGATGCAATTTCTGCCTTGGTTTTTTCCAGCTCGCGCAGGAGCTTTTCCCTCTCCTCCTTTGCGCCTATCTCTGCGGAAACCTTTGCCTTCTTCTCTTCTTCTTTTTTCAGCTCCGCATCCAGTTTCCCCATCTCTTCCCGGATTCTTTCCGTCTCCTTCTCTGCTTCAGAAAGCGAATCCTGCAGCTTTTGCTTCTTTTTTTCTGCAGACTGGAGCTCCAGGCGGATAAGTGTTGCCTTTGCGCGCCTTACTGTTTCGGTTGCTGAGGAATATTCCAGTGCCCTTTCCTTTTCTGCCTCAAGCTCATGGAGGAATGCTGTCCTTTCCCCGAGCACCAGGTTTGCGTCCCTCATCCTGCCCTCCACAACTTCCAGCTCCCTGAGCGCTTCCTTCTTTTTTGCCTCAAAATCCGCAATGCCTGCAACAGCATCAATTATCCCCCTCCGTTCCCTTCCGCTTATCTCGACAACGCGCTGGACCTCGCCCTGCGCAATGATGTTCCTGCCGCTCGCATCCAGGTTGTATCTTTTAAGGAGCTCCATAATTGAGGTGCGGGTGCTGTTCTTCCCATTCAGCATATAACGCACTTTCCCGTCCTCCTTTATTGCGCGCCTTAACTCGTATTTCTTTTCATCCTGGAAATTCAGCACCACTTCCGCGTATTTGGAGCTGTGGCAGATCAGGTCCTTCACCTTTCTTGCTCGGAGCGACTTCAGGGACTTCTCACCCAGCGCAAAGCGCACCGCATCCAGCACATTTGTCTTGCCGCTTCCGTTCGGGCCGGCAAGGCAGATGAAATCGTGGGGCAGCTCTATTTCTGCCTTTTTGAAAGACTTAAAACCTCTGAGCTTTATGCTGGAGATGTGCATGGCGCCTTACCCTTGATAACGTCAGTATATTCGGCATTTTAGTTTAAAAAGCCTTCGGAGGGGGGCTTCCAATGCAGGTTCCTGGGCAGTTTTGGAGGATTTTCTCAACAAATGTTTTTGTAGCTAGGGTTAAAAACAGGATTATGCAAAAGGGATAATTGGTACTGCTTAGTTTGGGGAAGGTAAAAATTGCGAGGCCAGAAAAAAAGAGATTTTCAAAAGGTGAGAGTCTCTTTGAGGCGGCAGAAACGAGATGATTGAATGGCTAAGTTCTTTGTGGCGGGATGCTTTGCAGACCATATAGTGATAGACAGGGACAAGGATTCTATAGAAAAGAGGGAAGGTGGCCCGGCGTACTTCATAAAAAATGCCCTGGAAGAGCTGGGCGAGGAGTATGAGCTTGCAAAAAGCAAGCGGGGAATTGTGGAGATACATATAGAAGGGGGCAGGGAAAAGGGAAGGTTCCCGCTTGCGTGCAAGATAACTCATGCGCCTGTAAAATCGGACGTGGTGCTCGCATACTCTGTTTCAAACGAGCTCTGCCTGGACAAGCTCAAGGGGGATTTCTCGGAGATTTATGTGGATTCCCGGGGCTTTGTCTGCGACCCTGAGAACTTCGGGGGCAAAAAGAACTGGTGCCTCAAGAATTTTGAAAAAGTCAGGGTGCTCAAGACCACCCCCCTGGAAATGCAGTACGTTCCGGAGGGTCTGCTTTCCCATGTGCGCAAAAACGGGGTCCTTGTTGTGTTCAAGGAAGATGGAAAGATAAGTGCGGTAGAGGGCGGAAACGAATATGAGTATTTCCTGGAGGACCCCTCTGCATGCGAATCCATAGGGGCCAGGGAAACCTTTTTTGCAGCTTTTTCCTCTGAATACCATAAAACCAGGGATTGTGGAAAGGCAATGGAATTTGCTGTGGATTACTGCAGGGGGTTCCTGAAGAAAAAGTCTGAAAAACAGGAAAAGGAGGCAGGGGAAGAAAGTTCCCCTGGATAATTTTCAGTAGTCCCTCTTTTTTCTTGTTGCATCCCAGATTCTTGCGCTTGTCTTGCTTGATATTGTAATATCTTTTGCATTCTGGAATTTCTTGAGGATTTCCCTGAAAATCGGGTCCACGTGCCTCCTCCTGTGCTTTGCATCCACAATGAACCTTAACCTCAGCTCTACCCAGTTGTCCGTTGGGACGATATATACACTGGGCTTCACGTCCCTGGGCTCCAGGAGGTACTTGTAGGTCATGCTCTTTAGCTGCTTTTCGCTTTTTTCCACAAACTGCTTTGTTATTGTGCTTGCTGCATTTTCCATTATCCCTGTTGCCTTTTTCAGGTTGCTTGAGTAGGTTATTGGGAGCATCATCTCTTCCCAGATGAATCCGAAATCCTTTGAGTAGTTGGTCACTACTTTCTCCATTATGAATGAGTTTGGGATTTCCTTTATTTTTCCGGTGAACTGGTCGTAGTTTTCGTTTCCCCCTATCTCCATGAGCTTTGTGTACATAAGCTCGATATCTATTACATCTCCCCCTACGCCCTCTACCTCTATCCTGTCCCCTACCTCATATGGCCTTACGGTAATTAGGGCCAGGAAGCCCACCAGGTTCATCAGGGGCCTTTGGAGCGCAATTGCAATCCCTGCCCCTATGAAGCCCATTGCAACCACAAGGCTCTGTGTCTGCTCTATCCAGATTCCCAGCGCGATTATCAGGGCTATTGCATAAATAAGGTAGCTTGATGTTTTTGCAAGGAAATACCTCAGCTTGTAGAGCTGTATCCTTGCAACTATTCCTCCTACAAGTGAATCCAGGAGCAATGCAAAGGAAAGTATTGCTAATGTTTCGATTGTTTTCAGCAACAGTGGCTCATCCGGATAAATAGTTGGGACATACTGTGTCGCAACAAGGAAAACAAGGAAAAGTATGAAAAGGGCTATTTTCTTGAGCATAATGTGAAAGAGAAGGGAAAAAATAAAAGGGTTGCCTCTCTAGGAGTTGAGCTTCTTTAGGGTGTCTGCTGCATTGTCTGCAAGCGCTTCCTCAAATGCTGCCCGCACTGCTACAAATTCAGGGTTTGTGAGTATTTCTGCAGCTGCTTTCTGGTTTTCCGCATTTTCCGGGTTTGCCATGTACTGGGTTATTGTTGCCCTTGCTTCATCTGCCCTTTCCATGAATTCCTCCCTTCCGTCTATTGGAACTGCATCCATAATCTGGTCCAATGCAACATTGAAGCTTGCGCCTGAAGCTTTCAGGATGTCTGGCATTACACTCTGCCCGAATTCCGTAATCTCTCCGCCGTTTGTCACTCCGTTCATTTCCATCACTTCTGCAGGATTTTCATGGAATGAGGGCTCCAGGCCCACAACCGAATTGCGCTTCAGCTCTTCTATTCTTCCGCTCTGCGCTGAAACGTTTTCTATTATCTTGTTTGTGGCTTCCACTGCATCCTTTATTGTTTTGTCCTGCTCCACCCCAAGCTTTTCCAGCCTTTCCTTCATTTCGTCATCCAGGTCTGCAACCTTGGTTTGCTCGCCGGATTCCTCTGCCTTCTCCATAAGCTCTTCAATAAGCTCTTTTGCCTCTTCTGCGCGCTCCTGGTCTTCCCTTGCCATGTCCTCCAGGTCCCGCACTAACTGGGCGTATGCGGCTGCTTCTGCACCTGATGCTTCATCCTCTTCTTCATCAAGTGCAGCAATGGTCCCGATTGCAGCCACTGTAGCTGCCATTGAATTCAATTCCCCAATGCTGAAATATCCTGATTGTTTCGCAGCAGCATAAGTTTCCTGCGCAAATTTATTCGGGTCATCGGCATAGATGCGGGCCCTCTCATTTTGCGCTTCCAGGGCTTCAGTATCCCCTTCTTCATAATACTTGTCTGTGGCCATAAAGTGGAGCTTGTTCATCTCCTGTGCTTCTTTTACCCTGTTTTCAGAAAGCCCTGCATCTTTCAAGAGAGGCACAAGCTTTGGCTGTAGGAATACTGCCTTCCTTGCCTCCATTCTCTCAGCGTCCAGTGCCGCATGGATATCTGGTTTTGTTTTTCCCTGTTCCGCAAGCTCGTTTGCTGCTTCAAGATTCGGGAGGAACATCGCCTTTATCTGCTTTTTTTGCTCTTTTGAAATGTCCTTCCTTTTAAGCACTGCTTCCAGGGCTTCAGGCTCAACAACCTGGGTGGTTGCAAGAGCGCGGAACATGTCCGCCATCTGGAGTGCGTGCTCCTGCTCCTTTCCTTTTGCTTTTTCCGCTTTTTCCTCCCATTGCTGGCAGAGCTCCATTGCAGGGGAATACTGCTCGGACGAGATTCCTTCCAAATTCTGTGCTCTTTCTGGAGAGGATGCAATATTCAGCATTCTTGTGTAATCCTCTTCTGTTTTGCTTTCCTTGAGCCTTAATTCTGCATACCTGTCTGCTTCTGCCCTTGCTATTTCTGCTGTTGCTCCTGCTTCAGTGAGGCGGGTTTCCATCTTTTCTGCTTCTTCCTGCGCCTGCTCCGGAGTTGGTGCAGTTATGCGGGCCTGGAGTTCAGGGTCGGCATTAATCTGGTCTGGAGTATAATTTGAGCCTGTTGCATCATTTACTGCCCTACGCGTAGCTTCACTCTGGTCTTTGGTCATAACCTGTTGGTCCTTACTTGCCTGATCTGCTTCTGTACCCGTATTAATATTGCGTTTTAGTCCCATGAATATCCCTAAAGTAAAAATATCCGAATAAGTTTAAAAAATAATCTAAAAAATGCCTATCGCATTGCCACAGTGCTGCTTTTACCTGGAGCAACAAACCTGAAGAATGTTCCTCCTGACCTGCCATCAACAAGAAGGGAGGCCATTGTGACAACATCCCCAGATTTAAGGTCTTCTGGTGCGTTAACTACATCTATGCCATCGGAAGTTACCTCAAACCCGGTCCTAATCGGTGCATTTCTCATACCTGCCTTTTCAAGAGGAACTGCAGAAATAGAATGTGGGCTGGCATATCCAAGCGTAACTTCTAAAATCTCATCACTAGAGTGGTTAGAAGCAGTATCCCCCCAGATTCTTCCTACCTCAGCTAAAAATGGTTTAAGTTCGTTTCTGTTGTTTTGGATAAAAGATTTGAGTTGGTCTTTGTTCTCAATTTGTTTAAGTTTGTCTTTAAGCTCAGGAGATAATATTCTCTCTCTTGCCTGGATAATTGATTCTATCTGTTTATCAAAGAACTGGAAATAAACTGTCCAGTTATCTGCAAATACAAGCATTTTGCCTTTTACCAGAGGGTGGTCCTCACCCATGTCAATTACAAGAACGTTTACCTGCTCTATAGGAGTTGCAAACGTAACTCCCCAACGCTCATAACTTCCATCCTCTGTTCGTATGTTGAAATCCACTCCACTTGTTGGAACATCAGTGCGTACAAGGTAATCGCCAACCTTGGTCCACTTATCATGTCGTACCTTAACCATCTTCCCTTCAGCATTCTTGAAATAAGGCTCAAGCTCTGCAGGGTCAGAAAATGTTTCGTAAGTAACATCAGCTTTTTCAACAGCTGCTGGGGTTTCTTTGGAGGTTTTATTAGCAGTATCCTGCGCATTGAGATTAGCAGGGGCGCATGAAACCATTACCCCTATT
>WJMK01000019.1 GCA_014727975.1 Microcaldota archaeon
AGCGCATCATTACGGATTTCTTTGGATATGCAAACAAGTATGCTGACCATGTGCTCCTGGACAGGGCAAAGCTCGAGACTGCTGCCCTTGTTGTTGCTGCAAAGAACAATATGGAATACCTAGAGCTTGTGCCTGAGGAGATAAGGGATGTTGTTGAGGAATGCTCTACAGGGATGGAGCTCAGGGACCGCCTTGCATATGAAAGGAAAAGCCAGTTTGAGGCTGGAAAGGCTGAAGGGGTGGAAAACTGGAGGGTGTTTGCGGAATGGGCTGCAAGCAAGGAGGGAAGAGAGTTCAGGGATGCTGTTTCAAGGGACATTGTGGTGCTTGAGAATGTGAATGCAGCTGAGCTTATTCCAGGGGGAAAGATGATGAATCGGAAGCGGAGGGCATCGGGGCAGGCAGGATACGTAATGCTTGAAACTCCTGTTACGAAAGGTGGACAAAAGCCAAAGGGGGAGAGGGGTGCCCCTAAGGAAAAAAAGCCGGAAAAGCCTAAAAAAGAAGAAACAAGAATAGAAGAGCCTGTTGGTCCTGAAGAAAGAGGAAAGAAGCACAAGGGAGTGCAACAAGTTCCAGGAAGAAAGGAAGGTAGACGAATCTCTTACAAAAATGATAAGGGGGAGAAGGTCAATGTTGCAATGCAGTTTGGGGACCGGCTGCTTGTTTATGACAAGGATTACCTTCTTTATAAACATGGAAAAGAAGGGGAAGTGGCCGGCTCAAAGCTCGAACAGGTAAAAACCCCTGAGCAGCTTGCAGAAATACTTAAGAGAAATGTGGATGCAGAAACACTTGCAAAAACAGAGGGAGTAACGCGCCTTGCAAATATTGATGGGAAAGAAGTTACCGGAACCGACAGCATGGTTGAAATAACTTCAATCAGGAGAAAGGGAAAGGAAGTAGGGGTAGGCACCGAACTCGAGCAGGGAGTAGATTACGAAGCAACTATAAAGGATGCAAATGGGGTTGAGCACCCTGCAATTGTAAGGTATGAGATTACCAGGGAGGGCTCTCCTGATGGAAAATTTGCCCCCACGCTGCAGCCAGTTGCGTACACGCTTGCGGAACCCCCTCCCACCACAAAGCTGAATGTGGTAATTGGGAAGATTGACCTTGCAGATTCCAGGGCTAAATGGGCAAATGAAAAGGGGCTTAAGGAGAGCGTGGGGGAGGAGGCAGTGGATGGGGCAAAAGGAGTATATTCGATATTCACTATTTTCCCGGGAAGGTATTCCCCTGCTGCTGACCCAAGGAACGGGCCGAAGCTTGACTCCCTGGTCGGGATGACCGGTATGGAATTCTGGAACGGAAGGAAAGCATCCGCAGGCAACCCAAGGGTGAACCGGCATGCGCTCATGAAAAGGCCAAGCGGGGAAATGGCGGAAAGGCTGGGTGGGAAAGGGGCCCGGCCGGAAGACTGGGCCCCTGCAAAAGCCATTGAAGCAGAGAAAGCAGGAATACTCTCTGACCTGCAGAGGAGCATAGAAACAAAGGATGAGAAGGGGAAACCTGTGCCACAGGGAAGTGTTGCTGAAATTAAAGTGATAAAGCCTGATAAGGTTTTCAAATGCAAAATCAGGACCAAGGATGGAAAGGAAACTAGTGTAATTTTCACCACTACTGATTTCAGGCAGCAGGAAATCGGGCTTGCTATGTATCAAGCGGTTGGGGAAACGGCACTTGGCTATGTATTTCTAGATGGAAAACTGGCAGTGCAGGAGATTATGGGTGCAAAAGACCTCAAGAAGGCATTGCCGAAAGCATCACCAAAGGACAGGCAGGAGATGTTACGGCTCCTTGGAAGGCAGGGAGTAATAGACTACGCTCTGGGGGTTCCGGATGCCCACTGGGAAAATTATAGGGTATGGGAAACGGAATCCGGATGGAAACTCGCAAGGATTGATTTGGAAAATTCAGGTTTGGGATGGGGCAGGCAAGGAAGGGCGTGGCTGGATTATTACCACAAATTTGCATATACACTTAGGGCGTCCCTTAAGTTGGGAAAGTATACACCCGGAGAGATACAAGCATTCATCCGAGGGCTGAGGGAAGGCGTTGAAGCAGTAAAAGGAATGGATGGCAAGAAAGTAATGGAGTCCGTTGCAAAATATGAAGGCACTCCACTAAAGCAGGAAGGAAAGGTATTTACAAGAGAGATGCGGGAGGAGATTGGAGAAAGAATGGAGGAAGTGCAATCACATCCTGAAAGGATTGTGCACATCATAGAAGCAAGCGTTTCCGCGCATGTAAAAGAATCCTTTAAAAAAGGGCTAGAATCCGGAATGACCAATGTAGGGGACAACCCATTTGTTATGGAATGGCTTGGAGTAATGAAGGATGAAGTTCCGCATGCAGGTCTTCGCGCACTGATTGAATGGAAGAGGGACATACACACCATGCTCGAGCTTTCTGATGGGAAGCCACCAGAACTTATTAAGGAAATTGAAGCAGGGATAAACGAACGGATAAAAAGCAAATTGGAAGGAGAGCTTTCTGCATATGACCAAACGGCTTTGGTGGAGTGGAGGGACAATACACTAAGGAGAGAAAATGTTGAAATTGGGGAGCGGTTGCCTGAGCTAGTTGAGTGGAGGCAGGGGGTGCGTTCAATACTGGAGCTTTCAGGGAAAAACCCGCTCCTACAGGAGATTGAGGGGAACCTGAGTAGGAGAATAGTAGGAGAGCTAAGTGAACACGGTTCCTTGAAATTGGACCTGCGGAAAAGGATGGTGTACAGGGAAGAATTAGTGCAAATAGCAGAAAATACTACTGGGGAGATTGCAGAATCCGCAAAAAGGATTTCGGGGGAGCTTGCAGAGAAGATTCTGGAGGGAGGAGAACAGAAACTCCCAAAAGCAGACACAACAAAAGTGAAGATGATAAGGGATGTTGCAAGAGACGTATCTGCCACATCTAGAGGGGAAGTGGCAAGAAGGGCGGAAGCGCTTGGGGCAAAGGCCACAGAGCGCATTATGGTGCTGGAAACGAAAAAGGTAGTGAAAAAAGCTAAAAAAGGGAAAACTGTTGAGAGGAAAAGGGAAATCATGAAGGATGGGCTTCAAAACATTCCTGATAGCACCCTGAAAGCGCTTCGGGATTCGTACAAAGAGTCGGATTACGCAGATAGAGTAGTTGAAGAAATCAGTCTTGTAGAAGCTGAATTGGAACGCAGAAAGGGATAATTAAGGGGGCTTAATCATACTCCCATGCCCTTGAGTCAAGCTGGCCTATAATAGTCGGGTCCCCAAGAGAGTTCAAGTTTACGTGGTCTACTGCAATGCGCTCATTTATCGTCTCATCCCTGGCATATTTGATTGCCTCGTTTACTGCTTTCTCAAAATCTTCCCAGTGCACTTCAGCGTCTCCTTGGGCCCTTAATATAATTTCCTCAACACTGATTTTCCTTTCCTTGTCAACAAGAATAGCGCTCACAC
>WJMK01000020.1 GCA_014727975.1 Microcaldota archaeon
AATTGTGGACATTGGCTCTTTTGAATACCTGGTTTTCAAGGTAAAGGGAAGCAATTTCGGGGTCCTTCCCACGCAGCAGTGGGCGAAGATTTCAATTTACAATAGTTACCAGACCATGGTGGATGGGGGGGAGCTTTCTCCGGATGCGGCCGTGAGCATGGAATGGACAGTAGACGGGGAAGGCATCTACAGGCTGATGAGCATTGATATCGGAAGGCCTGAAGAAGTGTGCGATTGAACACACTAAACCTTTTCTTTTACTTTAAAATTTAGAAAAGAGGATTAATCCTCTTTCTTTTCCTTGTCACGGATATCCTCAATTACCACTATGTCTTCCATGGACACCATGTCGTCAGGCTTCTCACCAAAGATGACTCCGTGCTTCTTTCCGGACTGGAGGGTCTTGCGCTTTGCATAAAGATCCTTGAGCTCTGAGCGCATTCCCTTGAGCTCTTCCTCGATTTCCAGGATGCGGTTCTCGCACTCCTCTATGTCCTGCTTTACGAGCTTCTTCTTGCGCCTTGCTTTTTCAACTGCGCGGAGTTCCTTGAGCTCGTCCTCAACCTTCTTTACCTCTTTAACAAGCTGGCGCTCAATCTGGGGAGTGTAAGCTTGGGTTGCAATCTTGAATTCGAGCCTGCGCAGCTTCTTGCGCACAGGGCCAACCATGACATTTTCTGTTTCCTTAAGGAAGGGCTCGAGGGCTTTCTCCTCATATTTCTTGTAGCGGATTCGGCCGTAGTTTTTCTTTATCTCACCGATGAGCTTGGACTTGCTATTCTCAAGCTCGTTTATCCGTGCTTCAACTTCCTCAATAGTCATGGCAACCACAAATATATTAAGTTCTTTAGAAATAAACTTTGTAGAAGGAATTTATAGGAGTAACCCTTTTAAAGGATGTGGGAATGTGGAGCAGGCAGTCGTACTTGTAAATCCGGAATACGAAATCAACCTTGGCATGGTTGCGAGGGCAATGAAGAACTTTGGGCAGAGCGAATTGCGGATAGTAGGGCCATACTGCGGCAAAGGAAGGGATGCAGTGAAATATTCCAAACATGCAAGGGAAATCCTTGAAGGTGCAAAAGTTTACGGGAGCCTGAGGGAGGCGGTTGAGGATTGCGATGCAGCAGTTGGGTTTACAGGGGTGCTCAACAGGCACAGGGGAAGCATAAGGGCTGCGGTTCCTCTGAAGAGGTTTTTGGAGAAGGCAGACGGATACGGAAGGCTGGCCCTAGTCTTTGGGAGAGAGGGAATAGGGCTTAATGAAAAGGAAATAGGGGAATGCGATTATCTGGTGCATGTGGAAACAAGCAAGGAATACCCTGTGCTGAACCTTTCCCATGCGGTGGCGGTGGTGCTTTATGCGCTTGGGGCCAGAAAAGAGAGAAAAACAAGGGAAATGCGGCTCCCTGGGAAGGAAAAGGAAGTCCTTATAGATATGTTTAAAAGTTTGGTAGGGAGATATAAATTCCGCAATCCGAAAAGGTGCGAGGTGGCCTTCAGGAGAGTAATCGGGCGAGCCAACCCAACCGAAAAAGAAGGGAGGTCCATAATGAATGTGCTGCGGGTTGCAATAGAAGAACTGGAAGGTAGAGAAAATGAAAAAGATGGGGCTCCATGAACTTATCTCACTTACTTTTGATTCAGACCCGAAGATACGGAAGCAGGCTGCAATAGAGCTTGCAAAATATGATGCGCCGGGGGCAATGTTTGCACTGGTTGAGCTTAGCTATGACAAAGACAAGGGAGTGCGAGAAACAGTGAATAAAATCCTTGGGGAAATGAAAGAAAAAAGGGATGAGCCGGAGCTAATGAGTTTTGCAGAAGTATTTTCAAGGGGGGAAAATGGGAAACAGAGGGAGAGGGAAAAGAAAAAAGAGCACGCGGAAAAAGAAAGCGGAGGGGAAAAGGAAGAAGAGGGGACAAAGGAAAAGATGCTCAAGCCGATAGAGCAGATGTTCGAGAAAAAGCTGGGCAAGGAAAAGGCAGAGGAAATGAAGAAGAGGATGATGCCCACAATCGAAAAAATGTACAGGCGCGCAATGAGCAAGGAAAGCAAGGAGGGGGAGAAAACAAAGGCGGTGGAGGAGATGCTTAGCGGCTACCTCGATGTTGTTGCAGGCAGCGAGGAACTGGAAGAAGAGAAAGAGCCTGGGCAGCGCTCCCTTGCAGAAGAATTGGGGCTGGTGGCCTCAAAAGAACTGAAGCCTGAAGAGGTATTCAGGGAAGCAGAAATAGGGGCACTTGAGGATGAGGCTGCTGTGGCGGAAGAGCCTAGCGCAGAGGAGAAATGGATGCTCGAGAAGCCGGAGGGGGAAAGCGCTGCAGGGCAGACAGTATTCAAGCTAGCATTTGATACTATGATGGCTTCTAAGGGAGACGAAAAAGTGATGAAGAAAGCCATGAAGAAGATGCTCAAGAACACTGAAGACCAGATAAAGATGGCATTCGATGTGGCAAAAAAAAGGTACAAGGAAGTCAACATTACTGACATTACTGAGCTGAAGAGCGGAATGCGCAACATAAACACCGGAACCCTCTACGTGAAGAACGTGGAGCACAAGGACTACCAGAGAACAAAGACAAAAATGGATACATTCACAAGGATTCTAGTGGCAGACCAGGATGGGAATGAAGGGGTAGTTTACCTATTTGGGCAGAGAGGGGGCCCTATAAAGCCAGGGATGAAGCTCAAGGTAGAGAAAGGGTATGCAAAAACATTTGACTGGTCAGGGGAAACTGCAATGACTGTGAGCAAAAAAGGCAAGGTATACATCATTCTCTGAAGAGCTTTAGCAGGGCTAGTTTTTCGAAAAAGAGGGGTTGCTCCTCAATTATTTCTGAGGCAATTCCCATGCGGCTTGCGCGCCCGATGGTTTTTGGGATATCGGTCAGGGAGCTTTGGACAATAAATGCGCTTCCCCCCGGAAGAAGGTAATCCTCCAGATTGTCCAGGAAGATGTCTGTGTGCCTGCGTCCGTCTTTTCCGCTATAAAGTGCAGAATCCAGCATGGTTGGGCCAGAGGGGCGCTCTTCTTCAGGGAGATAGGGGGGATTAAAGAGGATTGCATCAAAACGGAGCTTTGGGACTGAAGAAAACATGTCTGAGTGCATGAAATGGGCATTTTTGATGCGGTTGTGGCGGGCATTGTATGAAGCATTTTTTACTGAATAGGGATTGATGTCGACTCCGAGGACATAATTGGAAGGATTGCGGGAGGCATTTGAAAGGGAGGAAATGCCGCATCCTGTCCCCAGCTCAAGTACGTTGCCTTCCAGGGAATGGATGTGCTTTGCAAGAAGGAATGAGTCCTCCTGGGGAGGGTAGACTTCTTTGAACACATCTATATTAAGGCCCATGAAATTAAGGCAGGAAAGCTTGGGTTCGCCCATTAGTAAAAAATGTGGTTCTGGGTTTTTTAAGGGTTGCTATTGCCCGGAAGGGGGAGATGCCGGACATAAGGGGGAAGCTTGTCGGAATTGAGCGGGTGGTTTATCAGCTCGTAATAAAGCACATCCTGGTAGAATCTGCGGAGCAAAAGCTTTAGGAGCTCATACCTCTCTTCTGCTTGGGCGATTAGGGGTTCTGTCCTGGGGCTTAAATGGCTTTCACCCTTGGCAAGAGAATATAAGGAATGGTCTCCTCCTCTCCCCCCGTCTCTTTCAATGCAATCAAAAAACCCGGGCCTTGTTTGGGAACGCTGGATGTGTTTTGAGCGGGCTTCCTTGTCACTAAACCCTGAAATTTTCAGTATTACTTCATGGACAGGGGAGGTTGTTGGAACCACGCTTTCTTCAGTGCTGATATGGAAAGCGTGTCCCTTGAGGTAACTTTCCAGGAGGGCCGCATAATTCAGCCCTAGCCTGGGCGGAAGGCCTACTTCCACAAAATCATTTGCAAAAGCAACAATTGGTTTGCTCCCATAGAGAATAATGTAGGCGTACTGCGGGTCAGGGTGATGGAGGAGTGCATCCACATCGAACCTGTCCCTGAGCTTAAATGGGAACACCTGGGTTTCAGGGACTATTGGGGTAACACTCCTCTCTATATCCACTTTCATTGCACGGAAAAGGCGGACAACATAATCCACATCCTTGGGCACCAGGAATATGGCTGCATGCCTCATCGTGTTCCTGGCCATTGTATTCAGGTTCTTCTCCTGCTTCTCTGGGGGAAGCCCCTCCATTGTTTCTGCATTGTGGACATTGTCCAGGAGCTTGAGGACAATTGCATCAATGTCCCCTGAATTCAGGAGATATCTGTAATAAGCATCACTCCTGTCATCATAAAGAGAAAGCTGTGCTTTCCTGTCTTCTTTTCCAAGCTGGTATATTGCATCCAGCAGGGTGCGGAGTATTGAACTGATTTCTTCATTGTTTAGGAGGCGCTTATAATCAGAATCTTCTTCCCGGGGGCGTGTTTCCCTTTCTTGGTCTGCTTTGCCAAGCTGGTAGGCCCTGGTGAGTATATTGCGAATGCCTTTATCTATTTTTTCAGAAGGCCCGGGGCCTTCTTGTTCCTTTGGGAAAGAGCGCTTCATGTTTCTGTAATAATCATCATCTATCCTGAAATATTCGTCTTGCCTTGCAAAAACCCAGCGCTTTTCTTTTTCAACAAGCTTGGGCTTTGTAAGAAGGAGGACGAGTTCCAGGGTGCGGCGGCCACACTCAAGTGCAGGAGGGGAAGGGCCGAAAAGGTCAGAAATTTGATCCCTGAGCACGCTCTTCTCGTTGGACTTGTAGCGGTTTGTGTCCTCTATTGCATCATGGAGAAGAGCTGCGCAAACTGCAGCAACATCCATGCCCATCCTCACTGCGCGAGTTGCAACAGCAAGAGGATGGACAATTGCGACGTCTCCATCGTCCCTTCTTTTTCCCCTGTACACATTTTCTTCAGCAAAACGGTAGGCCAGCCCGACAAAATGGATGGCGAGGTCAGGGTATCGCTTCTCCACCATCAGCCGCCTTAGCTTGCTGAAAGTGAATGTTTCATCTATCTTTTTTTGGCTGCTTTTTGTTGAATCTTCCTTGCAGAGAATCGGGTCAGGCATGGGCTTTCTAAGTATATGGTTGTATCGGGCAGGGGGAAGGCTAAACGAGAGTTGGCGCCCGCGGTCCTGTCCAGGGTGCCTGCTCCTGATGCCTTTTCCAGCAATGGGGGAAAGGCTGGCTTTGCCGCTGGAATCAGGCGATTCTGCAGGAGAAGATTGGGCAAACCTAAAACTAAGCTGGCGCCCTCTGTTCTGGCTCTTCATTCTAATATAATTATAATTGGCGGAAAGTTTAAATAAGGTGCTGAAAATCTATTTTTGTACAGAAACGACCACATAGAGACCATGGGGCAGGGCAGAAGCAGGAATTTGGATTACAAACATTTTTAAACACTTGCATACACAATAGGTGCAGAAGCTTGTTTTCTGGACTCTTTTTGAAGAGAGCACTACCCTTTATAAAGATTTAGAAAACAGTTACATACGCTACTATTTTTGGTGAGCCTATGGAAGAAACGAAGGCAGACCAGGTAAAAAAGACCGGAACAACAACCGTTGGACTTGTGTGCAAGGATGCTGTAGTCCTTGCAAGCGACAAAAGGGCAACTATGGGCTACTATATCGCAAGCAAGGACGTGCTCAAGATCGCACAGATTAACGACACTATCGCGATGACGATTGCAGGAGGAGTCGGGGATGCGCAGTCGCTTATACGGTGGATGAAGGCAGAAATAAAGCTCTATGAACTCAAGAACGGGAGAAAAATGAGCGTTGAGGCTGCATCAACCCTTCTTGCAAATATACTCTCCCAGTATAAGTTTTACCCGTTTTTTGTGCAGATACTTGTAGGGGGTATGGACAATAAGGGAAGAGTATTCAGCGTGGATATGCTGGGCGGAGTTACAGAAGAGACCTATACTGCAACAGGAAGCGGCTCCCCAATCGCGATGGGGCTGATAGAAGACATTTACAGGCCCGACCTTGAACTGAAGGACGGGATAAAAACTGCTGTTAGGGCAGTCAACACCGCAATGAAAAGGGATTCGGCGAGCGGTGAGGGGGTGTCAGTCATGGTCATTACCAAGAATGGAACTGAGCTTCTCTCAACAAAAGAAATCAAAAAATATTGCTGATTTCATTTTTTATTTTAATTTATTTTTTTCAAATTTATGCTAAAGCAACATACAAGATACAAGAGGTGACAAGTTTGCACTACAAAGAAATAGAGAAAATAGTGGGAGAGATAATGCCTAGCGAATGCAAGGTTACCAAGGTCGAGCCTGAGGGGCTGAACGTAGTAATCTATGTGAAGAACATAAATGCATTTTACAAAAACGACCAGCTTATAAAGCAGCTTGCAGGGAGCCTGAGGAAAAAGGTAAGCGTAAGAGTGGACCCGTCCATGCTTGCTGATGTGGATGGTGCAAAGAAAAAGATAAAACAGATAATTTCTGAGGAAGCCGGAGTATCAAATATTGTGTTCACCCCTGAATTCTCAGAAGTGCACATAGAGGCGCTGAAGCCTGGGCTTGTGATAGGCAAGGGAGGCTCAATACTTAAGGAAATAATGCTTAATACCGGGTGGTCCCCGGTTGTGCTCAGGACGCCCACTATACCCTCCTCGACTCTGAAGGGGGTAAGGAAAGCTGCAGTTGCAGAAGGTGAAGAGAGGAAAAAGTTCCTTGTGAACGTGGGGAAAAAGATATGCCAGGAGACCCCTCAAAGCGACTGGGTAAGGGCGGTGCTCCTGGGGGCTTCCAGAGAAGTGGGGAGGTCATGTACACTTATACAGACGCCTAACAGCAAGGTGCTCATTGATGTTGGGATAAACCCGGTTACCGGTGAATCCACAAAAGCATATCCCTACCTTAACCTGCTGGGATTCCCGCTGGAAGACCTGGATGCAATCATTATTACGCATGGGCATATGGACCATATGGGGTTCCTTCCGTACCTGTACGCATATGGGTATGACGGGCCGGTGTATTGTACCCCACCGACACGGGACCTGATGGGGCTGCTCCAGAAAGACTACCTGGACCTTGCAAAAAAATCCCTGGGTGTGGAGCCCCCATATACCAAAAAAGATATCCAAACCGAGCTAAGGAGGGTAATCCCTGTGGAGTATGGTGAAGTGGTGGACATAACCCCTGAAATAAAGATGACCCTCTACAATGCAGGGCACATCATAGGAAGTGCAATGGTGCACCTCCATATTGGGGAGGGCCTCCATAACCTTGTGCATACCGGAGACTTGAAGTTTGGATACACAAAGCTCTTTGAGCCGGCGAACACAAACTTCCCAAGGGTGGAAACCCTCTTCATTGAAAGCACATACGGGGGAAGGAATGATATAACCCCTAACCGGAGGCAGATGGAAGAAAAGCTCCTGCAGATTATCAAGGAAACCGCAGCAAAAGGAGGAAAAGTCCTTATCCCTGTTTTTGCAGTAGGGAGGAGCCAGGAAGTAATGCTTGTGTTGGAGGACTACTACAGGAGGGAAAACAGCGGATTTGACCTTCCTGTATACATGGACGGAATGGTCCTTGAGGCATCTGCAATACATACGGCATATCCAGAATACCTCAGGGAGAACGTAGAAAGAAGGATACTCTCCAACAATAGCCCATTTGAATCTCCCATGCTCAAAGTTGCAAAAGGAACAGACAAGAAAGATATTGTGGATGGGGAGCCATGCGTGGTATTGGCGCCTTCTGGAATGCTTGCAGGAGGTCCTTCGGTTGAATACTTGAACCTGATGGCAGAGGACGAGAGGAATACCCTGGTATTTGTAGGCTACCAGAGCCCGCTTTCACTGGGCCACAAAATCCAGAAGGGAATGCGGGAGATACCTATAACCGGGGAAGACGGAAGGACCAAGATAATGAAGGTGAATATGAGGGTGGAAACTGTAGAGGGGTTCTCCGGGCACAGCGACAGGCACCAGCTGATGGCCTTCCTCAAAAACATAAGGCCAACTCCCGAAAGGATTTTCACGGTTCATGGAGACTGGGGGAAAACAGATGATTTTGCAAGAGGCATTGGCTCAATGCTAAAGAGGGAATCAAGGGCTCCCATGAACCTTGAGGCAATCAGGCTTAAATAGGCCTTTCTAGCTTTCTTTTTTTTCCTTGTTTTGCCCTTGTTTTCCAGGATTGTTTTTCAGCAGAAGGGAATTCAGCATAGGGATGAAATAAAAACTGAATGCAAAGCCGGATATTATCCCTGTTATGGCGCGCAGCCCATTTGTGCTTTCCCGGAGCCCGACAAACTGGGTCCCCCCATCAAATGCAATTGGAACCAGGGCAAGCACGAAGTAGAGGGGGTTGGGGGGCTTTTTGGAGTCCCTCCATTTGGTAAAATAGACTGCAATCCCCCCTAAAAATGCTGCAAGGTAGAGGGGAAGGTCCCGGGCGCATACAGGAAACTTGTATAGTGTCCCTTCACTGGTTTCAATTGATGCAACCCTGGAATAAAGATGGGGGCAGTCTGCAATCGACCCATCAGGGTAGAGGCAATAGGAACGGGCAACTATCTGGTGGCAGGTCAGGGAATAAAATGCATGGAGGCCCTCCCCTATGGAAGGGCCTGAAGCCATAAGGTAAGGGGTTGCAAGTATTGTTATATTCAGGACTGCAAGGAAAAGCATGTAAAGGTAATATGGCTTCATATGGAATCAGCTCTTTTTCCTGTTTCCCTGAAAAATTCATCTTTTTCCCAGGGGTAAACTACCCAGGACTCGGTTGTGGAATCAAAGAAATCTGGCTTGAAGATGGAGCCTGGCTTGAAATGTATTGCTGCTGTTTTTATGGATGCAGGAGCCATGGGGGCAAGGTATTGTTTCGCGAGGGAGAGGCTCTTGCCGCTATCTGAAACATCGTCCACAACCAGGACATTTTTTCCTTTTATTTCTACATGGAGGGGCTGGGTCACTTCTGGCTTTTCCTTCCTCTCGCCTATGCTTGTGTAAAAAGAGATGCGTATTGTATAAAGGAGTGGCACGTTCAGGTAATCTGAAAGGAGCCTTGAGGGGACAAGCCCTCCACGGCTTATGCCTATCAGGATGTCTGGCCTGAACCCGGATGCAGAAATCTTTTCTGAGATTGAGCGGATGGATTTTTCCGTATTTTCCCATGAAAAAGGCAGGTATTCCATAGTACCACTTTGGAGGGGGAGCATTTAAATTAATCCATCAATGAGCGTATTTTTGAAGCAATTTCCTCCCCTATGCGGAGCTGGGCTTCCTGGGTTGCTGCGCCTATGTGGGGCGTAAAGAAAACATTATCGAGTTCCAGTAGCTTACCTTTGTAAGGCTCCTCACAATATACGTCCAATGCAGCAGCGCGGACCTTTCCGGATTTGCAGGCGTCATATAGGGCATCCTCATCAATTATCTGCCCCCTTGCAGTATTTATAATTATTACACCTTCCTTCATCTTAGAGATGGACTCTGTATTGATCATTTTCTCTGTATTCTGGTTGAGCGGAACGTGCAGGGAAATTATGTCAGCGTTCCTGAATAGTTCATCAAGCTCAACATACTCCATGAAACTGGAAACATGGCGTGGAGGGGGGTTGTAGCCGACCACTTTCATGCCAAGCCTGTGGGCCTTTTCACCAGTCAGGGTGCCAATGCGGCCGCAGCCTATAAGGCCAAAGGTTTTTCCATGGAGTTCTGTGCCCGAAAGTGACTTCTTCTCCCATTTGCCTTCCTTCATTGAAAGATGTGCCTTCTGGATATTGCGGGATGTGGCAATTGCCAGGCCGAGGGCAAGCTCTGCAACTGCATTGGTGGAGGCCCCAGGAGTATTTGCAACTTCTACTCCGCGCTTTCTGCAGGCATCCTGGTCTATATTGTCCAGCCCCACCCCGCCTCGGATTACTGCCTTTAGCTTTGGAGCCTTGGAAAGAAGCCCCTCAGTTACTTTTGTGGCGCTGCGTACAACCAGCACTTCGGCATCGGAAACTGCATCTTCAAGGGAATCGGGCTTATAGATTACTTCTGCACCGGTCTCCTTTACCTTCTCAAGTGCACCTGGGTTCATATTGTCGGAAACGACCACTTTCATGCAAACACCTTATTTCAGGAATTCTCCAAGGGAATCTATGCAGATATCAAGATTCTCTTTTTTGAATTGCCCCATGTGGGCAATGCGGAGGCCCTTGCCCTTAAGCTCTCCCTTGCAGCCTACTATCGTTATTTCCCTTTCTTCAAGCATCCTCTTTTTTATAGAATCGGCATTATCGCAATAGAATGCAGTCAGGGCAGGGGACTCATAGCCCGGTTCAGGAATGAGCTTAAGGCCGAGCGATTTTATTCTGGAGCGGACATGGGCAGAAATTGAATTGTGCTTCTCATTCCAGGCAGGCATTCCTCCTTCCTTGTCTATGGTATCAAAAGCCTTGCGCATTGAGCGGAAAAGGCTTATTGCAGGGGTATTGGGAGTCTGCTGGTTTTTTAGGTATCTCTTGCGGTGCTTGCGCAGGTCACAATATACTGAAGGTATCCTGTCCCTGGACTCTATGCGCTCTATTGCAGATTTGCTCATGCCTACTATGCCCATTCCTGGGGGGCAGCCCAGAGCTTTCTGGGAAGCGGAGCCGAAGAAATCAACCTGGTATTCAGACTGGTTGAAGGGAAGCGCGGGCCATGCAGAAACAGAGTCCATTATAGTGAACATCCCTTTGGATTTTGCATACTGGAAAATCTCTTTTGCGTGGTTTGCGACACCGTATCCGGTTTCATTATAGACCATCCCGAAAACCTGGGCCTCGGAATTATCTATGAACTCCTTGGCACGCTCAATATTCCAGCCTTTCCCTGCGGGAAGGGAGTGCTTTTCAACATTTGTATACACCTCTCCTATCTCCGCAAGGCGATCACCAAATTCCCCGTTGGAAAGGACCAGCATATTTTCTTCATGAAGGCAGCAGTTCAATACATTGGCCTCGTTTGCGAGTGTCCCTGAGCCTGTGATAACAAAGGCCTCTTCTGAATTCAGGTATGACCTGAGCCTTTCGCAAATATCCCCATATAGCTCGGTAAACTCCGGGCTGCGGTGGGTAATCATCGGCTTTGCCTGCTCCAGCAAGATTTCTTCGGGGACATAAACTGGTCCTGGGCTTAACAGTATGCTCATTCAAAACACCTCAGTATATTACTATTACAGGTTCAGGGTAGCGGCGCACATTGCCTGCATAAACCCTGTGCTTCAGCATCTCCTCAAGTAGGGAATATGCTGCATCTTTGTCTTCAAGAAGCCACCCAAGGCGCATATTCAGCCTGATTATGCGGTCAGGTATCGTATGCCTTGTGGATTTGGGCGGGAAGGGCCGCCCGGCAAGAGCTTCTTTTACCACTTCATCTTTTTTATAGGAACGCCTGAAAAGGACGGTCCTGCCTTTATTCAGCTGGATGTCCATCCTATCGTCAGAGTAGTACTCAAACGGGATATTTGAAAGTGAAGAGATAAGGGACTTCTGCTTCTCAGTCATGGAAACAAGGTCGTAGGAGTCTGGGGAAACAAGTGTGCACTGCTTTTTTCCATTGGAATCCCTGACCATCATGAATATTGCCTGGAGAGAATCAACTGCTTTCTTGCCTGCCTCAAAATCCACAGGCTCGGTTTTCTCGCCAATCCTTTCAAAATCTCCTTCAGAAAGATGGTTTTGGGAAACAGGGAGCCAAGTGCCTAATCCAATGGAATCGTCAGAATAATCA
This sequence comes from Microcaldota archaeon, assembly GCA_014727975.1. Classification (GTDB taxonomy): domain Archaea; phylum Micrarchaeota; class Micrarchaeia; order Anstonellales; family Bilamarchaeaceae; genus CAIKOA01. Next base: position 11,713 of record WJMK01000020.1, read on the forward strand.
ACCGGCTGCACTACCGCGTTCGGAATCTCTATGTTTTTAAGGACTGCAAGGCGGTGGTTCCCATCAAGCACAACCCCTGTTTTGCGGTCGGTTACGAGGGGGTCAACAAGCTGTCCAAGGTTGAACATAGCTTCCTGGAGGCGCTTGAGATTCACTTCTATTGTTTGCTCATGCGGATAAAGGGAACTAACCTCTACAATGCTCAGTTTAGACATTATGTCCTTTAGCAGCATAGAAATACCAATGGGATTTGTTCTAGAAACTTTAAATGGGTTTGGTGGGGGAAAACAAAAAGATATTTAAAAACAAGCAGGGGATAAGTAGAACCCTCAGGAATAACCGCCTTGTAGACATTAATATGGGCCCGTGGCGCAGTCTGGATAGCGCGACTGCCTCCTAAGTAGTAGGTCGAGGGTTCGAATCCCTCCGGGCCCGTGGTACGTGGGAACCGGGCAAAGAGCTCGTTTTCACTGTGGCAACAGCGCAATGTGACGAGCGTCGCGAAGCGAGCCACCTCTTGCTGCATTGTGGCAGATGATAGTTATGGTGATGGTGGAAATAGCACAGGAAATAGAACATTCAGTCCATGAGTGCCTTGAGGACAGGGTGGGAGTTGCGTTCTCAGGAGGGCTTGACAGTGCCACCATTGCAAAAGTTGCAAAGGAATGCTCGGAGGTCGTGCTGCTTTGTGTCGGGGTCGAGGGGAGCGAAGACCTTGCATGCGCAGACGGTGTTGCAAAAGAGCTGGGGCTACCATTGAAAAAAAGGGTGCTTCGTAGGGAAGAGGTTGTTTCATATTATAAAAAAGCAATGGATGTTGTGAAATCAGATTTTCTTAAAGTAGAGATAATGGCTCCTGTGTACGCTGTGTGCGAAATGGCCAGGGAAGGGGGACTGGATGTCGTACTTTTCGGGTCAGGGGCGGAAGAGCTTTTTGTTGGGTATGAGAGATATTACACTTATTGGAATGAGGGGAAAGACCTGGACGGAATCCTTAAGGAAGAATTTGAAACGCTCAAAAAGAGAGACATTGGGATGATAACGAAGGTTGCAAGGAAGGCAGGGGTAGAAGCAAGGTTCCCCTTCTACAGCCCAGGGATTGCAAAAGAAGTATTTTCCGTTCCCGTGTCCGTGAGGATGGAGGAGAGGGAACTGAAAAAGGGGCTGCTCAGGGAAGCGGCCCATTTCCTGGGAGTCCCTGAAACCGCAGTAAAAAGAAAAAAGAGGGCATTCCAGTATGGCAGCGGGGTGCACAAGATACTGCTTAAGGAAATGGGAGGGGAATCTACTTCTTTTTAGGCTTTTCTTCCTCTATTGAGCCCTTTCGCTCTTCCTTTGCAATTATTGGCTTGGCTTCTTCTTTCTCTTCGGGAATTGGAGGTGTTTCTGTTTTTTCTCCGCGGGCTTTTGCATCGAGCTTCCTGAGCCTGAATTCTTCTTTCAGCAGCCGCTTGATGATTTCTTCCATTTTTTCCTGCGCTTCCTTGTAATCAACAGTCCCGTTTTCTTTCTCTATCTCCCCAAGCATGCGGTTTACCTCAGTATTGACCTTGACCACGAAATCCAGGTCCCTGAGAAGAGGGTCGTTGTGCTCAATGCTGAGGCGGTAGAGTCGGTCGTACATCTTGCCTTTAAGGAAGGCCTGGAGGATGTACTGCTCTGGGGATATGCCTGTTTCTCCGCACCTTCTGGAAAGCACGGGGGGGATGAACTCCAGGTCAAGTTCTTTCTCAAGCTTGGAGATATCCAGCTTGCTGAAGTCATACATCTCTGCTTCAGGGTTTCGGATGAACTTGGCCTCCAGGACACAATCATCTATGCTTGGTCCCCTGCGGTATTTGAAAACCTCTTCAAACCTCCGGTTTTCAGGGTCGGACTCGAACTCATATCCAAGGACACGGTAAACCCTGCCTTTCCTTCCGAAACGGATTTTCTTCAGGAAGGAATAGCGGTCAGTAGCGTACATGCTGGCACCGGGGATTCCGAATACAAGCTCGAGGCGGTCCTGCACGTCCCTCAGCGACTCTGCGTGGAGGTTGTAAAGGAGGAAAACCCCGGGTTGGGTGTTGAGGAGGTTAATTACTCCCTGGACAGCGCTGCGAGATCGGATTTCGTTGATGATGAGGGCTGCGTCACCCATCCTGAGCAGGGCGTTGGCCATTGCAACAAGGTCGAGCTCACCTGTGGGTGCTCCGGTTTCTTCCTGCACGCCTGATTTTACCTTGGCGGCACCCACGTGGAAACCGCGCTTGCGGAAGGCACGCACAGGGATTTCCTCTATGTCCTGGATTGGGATTATGCGCTTCTTGGTACCGATTGCTGCAATCTTTGCGGAAGTGAAAGCAGTTTTACCTACGCCCTTTAGGCCGAGCACTGCTTCGCTGGAGCCAAGGGTGGCCATAACATCATCGTAGCCGCAGAAAAATGGGCTGAAAGAGCGGAAATATAGGTACTGTGGATAGGTAAATGGCTCTTCCTGCATTATGCGGAGAGCGCCCTGAAGCTCGCGGAAAGTTGCAGGCGGGCGCTGGAGGTGGCAACGCATTGAGTGGCGCTTTACAACTACATCCACTACAGGGTGGAGGTCATCAAACTTCTTTCCCTTCTCTGAAAGCACTATGTTGCGGAAAGCACGGAGCAGGAGGTCGCGGTTATAGCGGTAGAGGGTATGGCAGATTCCGAACTTTGCATGCTCTATATAAATTGGGGAATCTTCGGAATCTATGTAGATGTCTGTTACGTTTTGTCGGTCTAGAGCAAGGTTTTCGATGGGGTCCCCCAGACCGACTACCCAGGAAGCTGCTTCCCTCCCCATGGCCATTGCCTGTTGGGGGGTAATGTCTACTTTTTTCTTTATGGCTTCATCAAGGAAATGCTGGCGATATTCCCTGGTTTTTAGCTGGAAAAGGATGTCATAGCGCTCCGCCTGGAAAACCTCCTTCATCTGCTCATCTATTGTGCGCTTGAGCATTACTGAGAGGTCTTTTGGGAGCTCATTTATGAGCTTGTTTTCCTGGACATAAAGGTATGCATCTGAACCCGGGACTTCGTAAAGCTGTGCCTTGATGCCAAAATCGAGATCATAGCTTGCATCTGGGGAATCCAGGGGCTTTGCACCAGGAGGCATATCCAGGACAAGGGACTGGACAAAATAGAGGGACTTCAGCCCGGTAAGGGAGAGAAATGCCGCGCGGATTTCCCCTGTTTCTTTTGTGAGCTTGTAGAGGGCAGTCTTTGTGAAGCGCTTGAGTATTCCGTTTACCCAAGCCTTGAAGGTCTGGTGCCCCTTCATGAATACTGATCGCTCGGGCTCGGGTTCCTTGTAGTCCCTGAGCTTGTTTGCGGCAATCAAGGGGTTCATGAACATATACTCGTAAAATTCCCGGATTAGCTGGCGGCGCTTCGAGTAATGCTCATCCTGCTCAAGGCCATAGATGTCGCGGCGGAGGAGGAGGGCCTCTACCTGCTTTATAACTGATGCATACTCAGTAAGGACTGCTGTCTGCTTTTCATCCAGCTCAATCATGATTTCCTCTTCATAGCGGATGGTCGTGATTGGGGCCTCTATCGTGGAAAGGTCTTTTAGGTGGTAATTAAGGAACTCTGCTGACGCGAATTCAAATGGGCACTTGGCCATGTCCAGGACTGCCCTGGTCCCTTCAAGAACTACATTGCACATGTGAGGGGAATATAAGAGGAAATATAAAAGATTATCTAATCAAGTAGTGGTTAGATGGGATCAGAAGACAGGATAAAAGAGATTACAGAAGAGCTTGCAAAAACAAAAAGGCACAAGGGCACTGAGCACCATATAGGCTTATTGCTGGCAAGGAGGGCAAAGCTGCAAAGGGAAGTTCTTGAAAAGGCATCCAAGAAAGGCGGGGGGAAAGGCTACGATATCAAAAAGCAGGGAGATGCTACTGTAGTGATTGTGGGATTTCCGAGTGCAGGGAAATCTACGCTTATTTCCAGGATCACAGATGCAAAAAGCAAAATTGGGGCATACGAGTTTACTACACTGGAGTGTGTTCCAGGGATTATGAAATACAGGGGAGCGCAGATACAAGTGCTGGACATCCCTGGAATAATTGCAGGGGCACAGGAAGGCAAGGGAAGAGGGAGGGAAGTGCTTTCTGTCGCAAGAAAAGCGGACCTGATATTGATCATGCTGGATGCTACAAAAAGGGGGCAGTATGGGGTAATTGAGAGGGAGCTTGAAAACGTGGGGATACGGATGGGTGCCCGGCCTCCCGATGTGGACATAAAGCGAGAAGTGAAAGGCGGAATACACATAATCACTGCAAGGAAACTTACCAGGATAAGCAAGCAGGAAATAATTGCAATACTCAATGAATATGGGGTGCACAATGCTACCATTACAATAAAGGAGAACATTAGCGGGGAGCAGCTAATTGATGCGCTGGAGAGGAACAGGGTTTATGTGGAAAAGGTTGTGGTGGTGAACAAAACTGATTTGAGCAGGGGGATTCCGGAAGGTTTTCCTGAAGGGGCAATTGCGATAGCTGCTGATTCAGGAAAGGGGCTAGAGGAGCTAAGGGATGAAATTTACAGGAAGCTCAGGTTCATACGGGTATATACAAAAACCCGGACAAAGGGGATAGACAAAGAAGAGCCCATGATGCTGAAGGAGGGGGACAGCATTGCGGAATTCCTCAAAAAACTCCCCAGGGACTACAGGAAAAACTTCAGGTATGCGCTTGTTTGGGGAAAAAGCGTAAAATTCCCTGGGCAGAGGGTAGGGCTGGAGCATGTGCTCAGGAATGAAGATGTGGTTTATGTGGTGAAGAAATGACTACAAAGGAAGAAATTGATGAAGTAATCAGCTGGTGTGAAGAAGTGAAGAAAGAGAAGGGAGTTATGTATACTGTAGAGAGGAACCCATTCAGGGACAGGGTAGACTGGATGGCTCGGTTTCCACTTATTGAGATCGACAGGCCAAAGGAAACCGCAGGCAAGCAGAACCTTGTTTATGATGGGACTACAAGGAGTCTTTGGCAGTATATGAACAACACATGGATGGAGATTATTCCGGATGTGGGGCCAAGAACAGGGAAAGAGGAAGGATGAGCAGACAAACAAATAAAAATCATGGACGGGATATATTGTCAGGATGGTGTTGAGATGGCAAGGAGGAGTGCAAGCAAAAAGAAAAAAGGCAAGATGGAAGACAAGCGTTTGGGAGACCTTAATAAAGTGATTTCAGGTATTGAGAAGCTTGTTGATTTACGGATGGATGAAAGAAGGCTGCTTAAGAGAGTTGGGACTTTTGAAAAAAACGACAGGGAACTTACAAAAGAGGAGATGGCAAGGCTTCCGGAAGCTGCAGAATGGACTACTGGGTTAAGGGAAACGCTTGAGGGCGGAAACCTGAAAAAGCTGGAAAAGGTGGGGTAGATGGGAGCCTTTGAGAAAATAAAGATGGGTTCCAAAAAAGATATGGTGCGCATCTGGAAAGGCATGAACGAGGAAGATAAAGACTATTTTGTTGACCAGGTGGCGCTTGCCCTGAGCATTTGGGGGACGGACAATGCGGGCAAAACCCTTGTGGCAAAGGTGCTTGCCACGCTTATTGAGGATGGCTCTGAAAACCTTGCAGACTTTGGGCTCTATATCGAAGAATACCTTTCAAGCAACGGAAGCGAAAAGAGGAAGGGTAAAATGGAAAGGGCAAGCGGGATTATTTCCAGATACCGGCTGAAAAATGCGCTTTCCTCAGTGCCCCACAAGGAAATCGAGCTTTAGGCTTTTGATTTTCTCCTTTTCTTTTTTGTTTTGTTGTTTTCAATGGCCGCTTTTATCAGGCCTACGAATAAGGGGGCAGGGTCTTCGAGCCTGCTTTTGAGCTCCGGGTGGGCCTGTGTGCCGATTCCAAAGCTTTCCTTCCATTCGGCCATTTCAACTATTCCTTTCTTGGGAGATTTCCCTGAGATTACTAATCCTGCCTGCTCCAGCTGCTCTACGAATGCCGGGTTGACTTCGTATCTGTGGCGGTGGCGCTCATGTATCAGCTTCTTCTTGTAAAGGGAGAATGATTTGCTTTCAGGGCCAAGAACACACGGGTAGGACCCAAGGCGCATTGTGCCTCCTTTCTCCTCTATGCGCATTTGCTCCGGGAGGAGGGCGATTACAGGATAGGGTGTGGACTTGTCTATCTCTTCGGAATTTGCCCCTTCCAGTCCGCAAACGTCCCTTGCGTATTCTATTACCATCATTTGCATCCCCAAGCAGAGGCCAAGGAAAGGAACTTTGTTTTTCCTTGCATAGCGGGCTGCTGCAATCTTTCCTTCTATGCCCCTCTTCCCAAAACCCCCTGGAACAATTATCGCATCAAGGGAATTCAGGAGCTTTGTGCCCTTTTTCTCTATATCTGTGGACTCCACAAAGCAGACATCTGCACATACGTTATTGGCAGCGGCTGCATGGAGGATTGCCTCTTTCACGCTTACATATGCGTCTTTTACCGCAGTATATTTTCCTATTATTCCGACCTGCACTTTCTTTTTGGATGGGCTGGTTATGCGCCTCACCATCCTGTTCCAGATCCCTATATTTACCTTTGTTTTCCTTAGGTGGAAGCGTTTTGCAATTGCATCATACAGTTTTTGCTTTTCAAGGACCTGGGGGAGCTTGTAAACAGTTTCCACAATAGGGTCATCAAATACATTTTCCTGTGGAACATCGCAGAAGAGGGCAATTTTTTCCCTTGCTTCCTTGCTTAGGGGCTCCTGCTCCCTGCAAAGGATTATTTCTGGTTTTATTCCCAATGATTGGATTAGGCGGTTCGAGTGTTGCGTGGGCTTGGTTTTCTGCTCCCCGGGGCTTAATGATGGAACGTAGGTAAGCTGGATGAAAAGCACATCCTCCTTCCTGGACATCTGGCGCATTGCTTCTATAAAGTAGCCGTTTTCGATGTCCCCTACTGTGCCCCCCACCTCTATGAGAACGATATCTGCCTTGGTTTCCCCCCCCAGGGATTTTACACGGTCGATGATTTCCCCTGTGAGGTGGGGGACCATCTGTACATCCCTTCCCAGGTAGTCTCCTTTACGTTCTTTTTCAAGCAGAAGCTGGAAAATTTTTCCTCCGGTGATTGAAGAGAGTTTGGTGAGGGAAGTGTTGAGGAACCTTTCGTATGTGCCGAAATCCATATCTACTTCCCCTCCATCATCCAGGACGAATACTTCACCGTGGCGGAAGGGGTTCATTGTTCCGCAATCTATGTTTAGGTATCCATCAAATTTGAGGGGGGCTACCTTGTACCCATGGGTTTTCAGTAGGCGGGCAATAGAAGCAGTTACGATTCCTTTCCCAAGCCCGGACATTATCGTTCCTAAAACAACAATATATTTTCTTCCCGGAGACATGGGGACATATATGAAGTAGAATATATAAAAAGAGTTGCGGTTCCCTCAATGGAATACGAGGAAAATCCAGTCCCCAATGAATATTGAAGCGAGGAGACCTATGAATAGGAAGGGGAGGAATGGAGGGAGTTCCGCGTATATATACACGTCCTTTACCTTGGCTTTTTTGAGGGCTGCGAGTTCCTTCTTTCCTATTACCGGGCCGATTTTGAGCTTCTTCATCAGTCCTGACATCTTTTCCTTTGCGAGAACATCTTCGTCCCCTTTGAGGGTGGAAAGCTTTACTTTCCGGGCAATTGCGTCGTTTATGGATTCCCGGAACACCAGGTAAAACAGCGCAGAGAGCATCATCACGGATGCAATGAAAAAGTAAACCGGGGAGAAGAATGGGGCGGTTAGGAACAAGTAGGCGAAGAAAAGATAGGGGAATATCAGTGTGAGGTAGAGGAAGTTGGGCTTTGCCTTCTTGGATTTGATTAGGAGTTTTCCGAAAAAGAATATAGAAAATACTGCGAATGCGACTCCGCTATAGAGGAGTGTGGAGAAGATTAGTGGGTAGTTGAAGGGGGTTGAGAGGAAGCTTGGGTGGATTGGGAGCAACAGGGTGATTGAGCAGATTACAAAGAGGTCTGCGCCCCCTAGTTGGCCTGCTCTGTAGAGTACGTAGCCGAATACGAATAGGATGGCTGTGAGTCCTGCTCCATATAGAAGAATGTCTGCGTTGAAGAATACGAGGTTTGTGAGGAAAGCGATTGCAAGGAATGCGTAAAGAAGGTTGTTCGGAACATTGCGGTTGTTGAAAATATCGTAATAGGTTGCGGCTGCTGTGCCTAAAAGCGCTATTGCAATTCTTGCCAATTCCCCTGGCATTACTAAGGTTGAAAAGAGGAGCTTTTCGAGCATGGAGGGAATTAGTAAAGAAAGATATAATAGCTATTGGTTTCAGGGGATGAATGGCTCGCTGAAGAGCTTTGCTGTCCCGGGGCTTATAGAAAACCCGTATTTTTTCCTTAGGGCTGCGCTTTCCGGGCCGTTTACTTCTTCCCAGATTTCATAAAACCTGCCCAGGAGGGAGAGGAATTGGTTCGCGTTGGATGCCTGGAATGCAGGGCTTGCAAAATTCTCCCCAAAGGAATAGAGGTCTGCTATTTCCATTGCATGCTGCGGGTTTTCCAGCATCTCTGGGGTTATTGTTTCCCAGAAAATAGTAAAGGGGGATGTGCTGGGGGCAGTGGAATTGCTTAATGGTGCGGGGGTTAACCTGCATGCCCCAATTATGTATGGGCTTCCCGGGGAAACCAGGGATTCAATGGAAGAGACCTACCAGTTTGCAAAATTTCTTGTGGGCTCTTTCCCAAATCTCAAGCTTTTGGCAAGCAGGGCGATACCGCTTTCTGGCTCTGTGCTGTTTGAAACCCTTGCAGGAAACAGGGAAGTGGTCGAAGAATATGGGGAGGAACTTAAAGAACTGGACATATTTGACTATGCAAGGCTTTCTGGACTGCAGACAAAATACTATACAGATGTGGATGATGGAGAGGTTAAGGAATACGTTAAGAAAAGCCTGGAGCTTGTGCCGGAGGGGAGAGCATTGGGTTTTGGAACTAATGTGTTGGAGGGTGGAAACTAGCTAAGAATAAATGTGAGGAAATCATCTTCTATTTCTATTACATCCAATCTTGCGCAAGTGCAGGGCTTGTTTAGGAAGGAGGAAATTGAGGGGTCGGTGCGGCCTTTGTCCCCGTGGATTAGTTCTTTTATGTAGGTGCCTGGGTCTGCTTTTATGTCTGCAACTATCTGGGAATTTTCGAGTTTTGCTTTGAGGACTTGGGCGTGGCGGTGGCGGATTTTGTCTGCGCGCCTGTGGGCAACCCTTTCCGGGGTTCGTTGGTTTAGGGTGAAGCTGAATTCATTGAGTTTTTGGGAATCCTCTTCTAAGAGGGGCTGGTCGGATGCAATCCAGGCGCGGTAGGTTTTTGGGAAGTGGGAATCTGCAACCAGGGAAACGGAGCCTGGGGGAACGAGCTTGAGGTCGGTGAGCTCGAGCTTCTTTTGGGAGTTTATTTCTTCGGTGAGTTTTCCCAGGTTTATGGAAATGGTTGTGGGATTCTTGATTTGGAGGATGAACGGGCGGCCTGCGAAATTCAATACATCAATGTCTTCGCGGCCGGAAGCGTGGAGCTCGTATTTGCCTCTGGTTTGGGTGAGGGCTGCGTCGCCTATTAGCTCTTCTACGGATTCATCGTACATCTTGCCCTTTCCATTGCAGTGCCTGCAGCCTGAGCCATTGCACCTGAGGCAGAGCCATTTGCTTTGGCAGATTCCCCTTACTAGTTTTTTGTAGCGTCCGAAAATGAACAAGGGTTCATTGGAGGCGGTTGCTTCCAAGGTGGAGAAATTGGTGGAGATGCGGCCATCTGCATTCATGGGAGAGTAGGTTTTACCAGTGGATTTTTCCAAGTGCTGGGAGAGCCTGGCGTTGAGCCAGTTCTTGAGGCATTCTCCTTCGGATTGGTCCCAGGCTTCTTCCTCCTTTGCAAGGGTTTTTTTGGGAATTGAGGTGGAGATAGCAAAGGTGTTCCATTCTGCGGGAATTGTGGATTCTGCGTTTTGGAGGAGTTGGTTTAGGTTGTCGAGCTGGTTTTCGCAGATGTGGCAGGGGCCCTCGGGGAACTCTTTTTGGAAGCGCGAGTTGCAGATGCTGCAGAGAGAAATCATTTCTTCAGCCTGAACTTGAACCCGTAGTGGATTGGGCCCTCTGGATCATCGGAAAGGATTTTCCTGAAAGTTCCTTCAACCGGGTCCCCGATTTTGAGGTCCTTGCAGCATGCATCCACAATCTGGCCAGTGCATCGGGTTCCCTCGTCCAGTTCAACGATTGCCATTACATATGGGACCTGGTTTTCAAAGCCTGAGGGGGCCGCGTGGATTTCAGTAAATGAGTAAATCTTTCCATTGCCTGAGAATTCAAATTGCTCGATTTTGCCTTTTCTCCTGCACGCGGGGCAAACCATCCTTGGGGGAAAATAGTGGGCATCACAGGTTGTGCAGTGCGAGCCAAGCATCTTGTAGCGTTCCGGTATTCTTCTCCATGTAAGTGAAATTGATTCTTTCATTCATATCACCTCAATATCCCCTCTTGTAAAGATGCACTACGGCTGTTGCACCGCTTCCGCCCACGTTGTGGGTGAGTGCATATTCTGCGTCTTCAACCTGGGCTTCTTCACGCTCGCCCCTGAGCTGCCAGGCGACTTCGCATGCCTGCTTTACACCGGTTGCACCTACGGGGTGGCCGGTGGCTTTCAGGCCTCCGCTTGTGTTTACTGCAATCTCTCCCCCTATCTTGGTTTTGCCTTCAAGAGCTGCGGGGCCTCCCTGCCCTGGGGCAAAGAAGCCAAGGTCTTCGGTTGCGACTATTTCAGCAATTGTGAAGCAGTCATGGACTTCTGCAACATCTATATCCTTTGGGGCGATGCCTGCTTTCCTGTAGGCATTCTGCCCTGCGATTTTTGCTGCTTTTATGCTGGTGAGATCTTCCCTGTCATGGAGGGCTAGGGTGCCGCTGGCCTGCTCGCTTGCAAGGATTTCAATGGGCTTTTCTGTGTAGCTGGATGCGGAATCCAGGGGAGCAAGGACCACTGCGGCTGCACCATCAGTAATGGGGGAGCAGTCAAGGATTTTGAGGGGGTCTGCAACCATCTTTGCATTTAGGGCCTGCTCAATTGTGATTTCCCTTTGGAACTGGGCGTACTTGTTGTGGGCCCCGTTTGCGTGGTTTTTTACTGCAACCGAAGCAAGCATTTCTTCTGTAGTTCCATATTCGTGCATGTGGCGGCGGGCCATGAATGCGTAGAGGCCCGGGAAAGTGGCACCCATAAAGAGTTCCCATTCCTGGTCCCCTGCGCCTCCGAGAATTTGGGAAACTGCTGCAGTATCCAGGTCAGTCATTTTTTCCACGCCCCCAACCACTACGAGGTCGTGTAAACCTGAAGCAACTGCCATTACGCCCTGCCTGAGGGCTAGGGAGCCGGATGCGCATGCGCCTTCCACCCTTGTAATTGGGATGGGGTTGAGGCCCATGTAGTCAGCGATTAATGCGCCTGCGTGCTCCTGCCCTACAAGCGAGCCGGAGGCCATTGTGCCAACATATCCTGCGGAGATTTCGTCCCCTTTTACCTTGGCGTCCTGAATTGCTTTTACACCTGCTTCTGTAACCATGCCACGGAAGCTCTTGTCCCAGTTCTCACCGAACTTGGTCATTCCAACTCCGATAATTGCTACTTTCCTCATCGTAATCACATCCCCTTGTACTTCTTCCTGAGCTTCGCGTAAATCGCGTAGGTAACGTATTCCTTGTTTTCTATGAAATGGGAGAGGGGATAGCCATCCCTGCGCCTCTCTTCAATCTTGTCTGTTACTTGTATTGAGAAAGCGTCAGAGCCTGCGCCTGAACCGAAGGAAGTTACGAAAATGCGCTCTCCGGGCTTTGCGTGGTCTAGAACGTTGGCGAGGGCGAGGGGCGCGTTCCCGGAATAAGTGTTTCCGATTGTGGGAACGAGCATTCCGGGCTCGATTTTTTCCTTGGAGACTCCGAGCTTCTTCGCAACTGCCTTGGGAAACTTCGCATTTGGCTGGTGGAAGATAAAGTGGTCGTAGTTTTCGATTTTTTCATCCATCTTTTCCATCAGGCCATTGAATGCGCCCTGGACATGCTTGAAATAAGCGGGCTCCCCGGTGAACCTGCCTCCATGGGAGGGGTAGTCGGATTTGGAGCGGCGCCAGAAATCAGGGGTATCGGTTGTGTAGGAGAAAGTGTCCTCAATTACAGCGAGGGATTCTGAATCCTGGCCAATGAGGTAAGCGGCTGCGCCTGCTGCGGCCGAGTATTCGAGGGCATCTCCTGGGCGCCCCTGGGCAGTGTCTGCTCCGATTGCAAGGCCATATTTGACCATGCTGGAATCGACCATGCCCATGCACATCTGCATTCCTGCTGTGCCTGCCTTGCAGGCGAATTCGAGGTCTGCGGCTGTGAGATTGGGGATGGTGCCAAGGGCCTGGGCAACCATAGTGGCTGTGGGCTTCACTGCGTAGGGATGGGATTCGCTTCCTACATATACTGCACCTATTTCGGAGGGAGAAACCTGGGCGCGCTTCATTGCAATCCTTGCTGCTTCCACTGAAAGGGTTGCGGAATCCTCGTCCGACGCGGGGACTGCTTTTTCCATTATTCCCAGCCCTTTCTGGATGCGGTCCGGGTCCTCGCCCCATACCTCTGCGATTGTTTCGCTCTTTATCCTGTATTTAGGAACATACGCTCCATAACCTACTATTCCTGCCATTTTCATTGCACCTTCAAATCTTGTTTAGCCTTTCCTTGATTTGGCTTATTTCGAGTTGGGTTACTATAATCGGTACCTGCTCCTTTTCAGAGAGCTTGATTGCGAGCTTATCCACCTTCTTTATTCCATGGAGGATTACTGCAGAGGGCTTGGAAGGGGATACACGGATTACTACCATGGGGCTGCGCCCTGTTGAAACGCCTGTGAAAATCATTGCGCGCTCGCTCATGTTTCCGTAAATATTTGTGAAATATGTGAAGGGCATGTCCAGGATTACTTTTATCGAGTCGACCAGGGTATAGCCGTAGAGCTTCCGTTCTTCTATGAGGTCCTGATTGGTGATTACCTCGCCTTCGATTAGCTCTATGAAATCGGAAAGCGGGAGGGAGCGGGCGAACTCGTGGAGCTCGAAATACTCCTCGGTGCTGGAGCCTCCTTCCAGGAGCTTCTGGGTGATGCTTCCACCCCTCTTTGCATCTACTTCAAATAGGACGTTTACAAAGCGCTTTATGATGTTGGAGCCAGGGGACTTCCTGCGATTGGACTCGTAGTCGCTGATTGTGGAGACTGAGATTCCGATGGCTTTGGCGAGTTCGCCTTGGGTGATGCCGAAGATTTCCCTCCACTTCTTCATTGTGGAGCCCGGGTCTTCGGAAAGGGAGATTTCGCCTGCAATCCTTAGCTTTAGTTTCTCCATATAGTATAACCTCTAGGGGTTCGATACTGTGTTGTGGGAGGGAGAATATAAAAAGGTTTCTATGTGCCGTAATTAGATACGGCAGAAAACGTAAAAAAATAGAATCACTCGACTTTTATGTAAAGACCGATTACGGAGTAATCCTCGCACCTTCCGTAAAATCCGATGGTAAGGGTTTTGCCGCCATCGGTGACTTCAACTGTTTGATTTTTGGAAAGATTAAGATGGACGGATTTGCCCTTTTTCCTGCCAGGTTTCCGTATATTTAAGGAAACTTCACTGGAAGCGTATGTGCCTGCATTGAAGCGGTACCCGCCTACTATTAGCGTTGTGCCAGTATAAAGGTCGCCTGCGAATTCAATCCTGTGCTTTGAAAGGTTGCGGCTGCAGGGGATGTCCCTTGCTTTCTCCAGGCTGGACCAGGAAATTGCCTTGGGGGGGAGGAGTTTCCTACTGGCTTCTTCGGAGCGCTTTACAAGGGCATTGTACCTGTGGGCGTCAAGCGCCTCGGAAAGGTACCGCCTACACATCTTGGCATAGGGCCACTTTGCTTGGACAATTGCCTCGACCTGCATTGTGGAAGGTTTTTTGAGTGCTCTTTTGGGCGACATGGGAATATTAGGGATGAGAGTATTTTTAAATATATGCATTTATCCATATACTACCACATATGAACTGGTACAGAAAGCAAGATAAAACCGTGGGGATGTATTACTTGCATGGACGTTAAGGATATTCATTTTGAGAAAGCGCCTTCAGTAAAGGAGCTTGTGGAAGCGTATGCGGAGAGCGGGTTCCAGGGGACGCACACTAAGCAGGCTGTGGAATTAGTGAAGAAGATGAAAAGTGAGGGAGCGACTATTTTCCTGGCGTTTACTGCGAACGTGGTGGCTTCGGGATTGAGGGGGGTGCTGGCGGACATGGTAAAGGAGGGGTATGCGGATGTGGTTGTTACCACTGGGGGAGCGCTGGACCACGATTTGATTAAGGCTTATGAACCGTACCTGCTGGGGAGCTTCGGGGAGGACGATGTGAAGCTGCACAAGGAGGGGGTGAACAGGATTGGGAATATACTGGTTCCGAGTGCGAGGTATGAGCTTCTGGAGGAAAAGATGCAGGGGGTTTTTGCTGAGGTTTCCAAGGAGAAGAAGGTGGTGAGCCCGAGCGGGATTGCAAGGGAGATGGGGAAGCAGATTGAAGATGAGGGGTCGTTCTTGAAGCAGGCGTATGAGAAGGAAGTGCCGGTATTTTCACCCGGGATTACGGACTCGGCAATTGGGCTGCAGACATATTTCTGGAAGCAAAAGAGAGAGAATGCGGAGTTTGGGATTGATGTGACCAGGGATATGAAGCAGCTGGCGGACCTTGCGCTTAATGCGGAGAAAACTGCGGGGATTATTGTGG
>WJMK01000054.1 GCA_014727975.1 Microcaldota archaeon
CCTACCATTCAAAGCCTCATCCCTTCCTACGCCTCTGCTTTAGAAGGACGGAAACGGAGCCCGCAGACGATTGTTCGCTATGTCTACAACCTCAAGCGCTTCCTGCGCTGGCTTGGTGAGGACGCAGAGATCGAAGAGATCACGCCAGACGTGCTCGAACTCTACCAGGTCAGCATCGGCCACCTTAGTGCCAGCACCATCATGAACTCACTCTCGACCATTCGTGACTTTTGCCGGTGGGCCATCAAGGCCAAACTGCGCCAGGATGACCCGACATTGTTCCTGGAATTCCCCAGGAAACCCCGCCGTGTCTTCAGCCCCTTGAGTGTTGAGGAGTTGCGCGATCTCGTTCCCACGCTGAACAACAATGAGCCAGAGGAGCCAGAGCAGTGCTGGATGTGGCAGCGGAATCGGCGGGCAATCTACCTGATGCTGTACGCCGGGTTGCGTCTTGGGGAAACGGTCACCCTGAAGTGGAAAGACGTGGACCTGGTGGATCAGGTGCTCATTGTGCGCCACGGCAAAGGCGATCGGGATCGGGTGCTGCCTATTCACGGGCGGCTGCTCCAGGAATTGCAGCGTGTCCCCAAGACAGAGCGCCTGCCTGAGCGTACCGTCATCAGCAAGATTGACGGGGACCCACTATCCCGCCGCAGCGTTGAACACATCTGCGATCGCTGGTTGGGGCGGCTGGGATACAAGATTCACGCCCATCGCTTTCGCCACACATTCGCAACCCAGATGATGCGCCGGGGGGCGAATATCCGCACGATACAGGAGTTGCTTGGTCATGCAGACCTCAAAACAACCGAACGGTACCTCTTGGTAGACGTGGAAGACAAGCGCCGCGCGGTTGATGTCTTGCCAGAAGACTGGTAGTTTCCACGCTGGGAGGGGGTCCTCAAGAACACCTGCAAAAATCCCTCCCTCCCCGCCACCCGCGAACATTCGCCCGGTCTTATTGTACGAGTATCTGGTAAATCACTGTGAGCACTATTCCCTCTCTCCCCAACCATGCTATACTGAGCGCGGAGGAACGCGCTATGCTCGCCCATAGCATCGTAGACATGGCACAACAACCTTTCGCCCAGGTCGCCAGCGAGACAGGACTCCACCCGGATATCCTGCGTATGCTCGTGCGCGATGGCTTGCTGGAAGGCGATATGGTGTCCTGGTCGTCGCAAGGCGGCGTGTGCGATATTGAGCAGGCCCGCGAGATTGCCGCCCGGCTTGATGCTGCCCGCGCCCCCGTCGAGGGACAGGGAATCACTGCTACTGATGCAGCAGAGAAATACGGCTTCAATAGAAGAAGTATTTATTACTGGTACAAAAATGGCTGGGTCAACGTTATAGGGACTGGTTCATATAACGCACAGCTTTTCAATGAGGGTGATATCGCTTTCGCTCGTGTTCTTGCCGATATTCGTGGCCAAATCGCTGGCAAATCGATCTTCCCTGCAAAGCCTCGTTCTGGTCGTCCCCGTAAGCAGTAGCCCTGTTCAGATAGAGAGAACTCTCGCCCGCTGGTCATGCCAGCGGTTTTTTAGTGCTTTCTTTGAGAAAGCTATTGCAAAAATCCTATCACAGGTGTATACTCTCTCCATAGGATATAGGGCGAGCGAGGAGGAAGCACCCGTGCACGAGATCATCACCCTGCGACACGATGATACCAGCATCGCATTCGACACCACGGCAGCCACCTGGAGCCTGACCGACCTCTGGCGGGCGGCGGGCAGCCCCGAAAACCGAGAGCCGTGGAACTGGGCACGTAAGGAAGGCAAGCGCTACCTGGAAACGCTGGCCACAACCCTGCATGTGACATGGTCACCGGAAAACCTGTCTCACAGTCAGGTTTTCGCGCCCGAGGATCATGATGGCCCCGAAGAACATACAGCCCACACACACGTCGAACGTGACTCGCATGTGACATGGTCACCAGAAAACCTGTGTGCCACACAGGTTTTAGCCCCCGAGGATCATGTTTCTTCAGGAGAGAGCCAGCTTTTCGAAACACGCCGGGGACGCGGCGGCGGCACCTGGGGCCACCAGCTCGTCGGGCTGGAGTATGCCCGCTACCTCTCGCCAGCGCTCTCCATCGCCTGCAACCAGTTTCTCCTGGACTACTGGCGCGGCGCGCACCAGCCACCCGATCCGCGCGTGGCCGCCCTGGAGCAGCGGGTGGCCGCCCTCGAGCAGGCTCGCCAGCCCGCGCAGGAGACCCTGACCATCACCGTCAGCCTGGACCCCAGCGAGCGCATCAACGTCATGCGCGACCTTGGCGGCATCGTCACCCCCAGCCAGCTCTTCGCGGAGCTGCGCCGCCGCGGCCAGGCCGCCACCTCTACCGGCATCCGGCAATGGCTGCACCGCGCCGCCAAACGAGGCGAACTTCGGCGCCGCCATCGCGGTCAGTACGAGGTTTCCGACACGGACACCCCACCAGCGAACAAGGAGCACTGAGATGTTCACGCTGACCATTGCCCTGCACGAGGACTACCGCGCCATTATGGCCCGGTATGTTGCCTACCTGAACCGCCAGCTTGCCGACGAATCGCGCACCATGGGCGTCGCTGCGCCCGGCTTCACGCCCGCAGAATGGGCGTCCATTATGGTGCAAGCAACACTTGATGATTGGCAAGACGATCAGGCGGGTAAAGCACAGCAGCGCCAATCCCGCGCTGCTGGTGACATAAAGGACAGGTGAGATGCTCGCCGGGGGGCAAGCATCGCGCCTGCACCAAAGAAGTGATTCCAGTGTATCAAAACACGTTTCCATATTCAAGTACCAGAAAGGGGGCTCTCTGATGAGCAATGCCACCGAGCACGCGGTGAGGGAACTCGCCGCCGAAATCCTGTACGACTGGACGCACACCGAGGACATCAACCCGGCGGAAAGCCGCTTTTCCCTGGCAGCCCTCCGCCAGGCGCGGGACACCTTGCCGGGGCTGCTGCGGTTCGCCGGCGAATGGGACCGGCAGGCCACGCCGCTGCAGGGGGCCGAGGTGCCCCATGCCTGATGCCGTGCTCACCGCGGCCCGAGCCTATGTGGCCGCGGGTCTCTCCGTCCTGCCCATCACCCCCGGCAGCAAGCGCCCCGATGCCCGCCGCCTGCCGCTCGTCTGCGCCGATGGCGACGACCGCGCCCAGCCGAGCTGGACGCCCTACACCAGCCGCCTCGCCACCGATGACGAACTCGTGCGCTGGTTCGGCGGCGCGCAGCCGGCAGGCGTGGGCATTATCGGCGGCGCCGTCTCCGGCGGCCTGGTCGTGCTCGACCTGGAGAGCGCCGACGCCTTCCAGCGCTGGCGCAGCAATGCCGAGTTGCTGCTCGACCCGGCCCTGCTGGCGGCCCTGCCCATCGTGCAAACCGGCAAGGGCTTTCACATCTACCTGCGCACCGCCGCACCCGGCGGCAACCGCAAGCTCGCTATGCAGCAGCGCCAGACCATCGCCGAGACGCGCGGCGAGGGCGGCTATGTGCTGGCGCCGCCCACCGTGCACCCGGACACCCACCAGCCCTACGCCCTCATCCAGGGCACCCTGACCACCATTCCCGTGCTGGATGCTGCGCAGGGGCAGGCGGTGCTGGATGCCGCCCGCGCCCTGGCCGCCACCGACCACCCCGCCAGCGCCAGCACCGGCGGCAGTGGCGGCAGTGGCGACAGCGTGATCGCCCGCTTCAATGCGGC
>WJMK01000002.1 GCA_014727975.1 Microcaldota archaeon
CGTGAAAGAAGGGGAGAAGGGCTCTTCCCTGGACCCCTCCGCAAAAGCGGGGGAGGGAAGCAGCACCACTGCAAAAATGGGCCTGGATGCAACCAAGCCCCTTGGGGAAGCGGGAAAGCACTTTGAGAAGGCGGAATTCCTGGAAGTGAACAAGGAAGATTACTGAACACAAAAAGCTGGGCCCGGAACTAAAGAAAATCCTGGACAATTTTGCGTGCTTCCGGATTATCTGAAATTCCTTTCAGGCTGTGCAGTATAATCTGGCTGACCCTCTGCTTGCTTATCCCATATTCCTGCGCAATTTCTGAAAGCCTGAGCGGCTTAAACCCATTCAGCCCAAAATGCATTGAAACTATCCTCCTTTGCCTTTCCGGAAGGAAGCCCAGGAGTGCATGGGTTGCCTCCCTGAACTGGGAGGCCTCAAGCGCCTCAAGCGGAGTTTCACCGGCCTCTTTTCCGCTTAAATAGTGCTCTGAATGCCTTGAAAGCCTCAATGGATTGGACTCCATGGCCTCCATCGCCCCCTCCTCAGGGCTTTTTGGCTTTCCTGTCTTGAGTGCAGAAAGCGAACCTCTGTGCCGGGGTATTACTTTCTTGAGGAAATCCCTGTCCTTCACCGGAATGCCTCTTTCTTCTGCATACTCCTCAAATGTTCCGGAAGGGTTCTGGTTAGACCATGCTGAATATGCTTCTGCTTCTGAGCGTATATATGCGGGCACAAAAACCGTTTCTGCTTCCCTGTAAACTCCTCTCCATGTGTCCATGCTGTTTTTCATTGCATATTTCCTGAAATCCCTTTTTCCGTCCCATTTGAATGCGCTTTTCAGCAGAGAAATCCTTGCAAGCTGCTCTGCTTCAACATATGAGATGTGCCTGGTAAGGCTGCGCTTCCGTATTATGAGGGGGACCAGTTCCAGGTGCTCTTCCATGATCCTGTTCGCATCCTCACTTCCCCTGAGAGGGTTAGGCACAGGGAACCTGCACGCATTGATTTCACTGGCAATATCCATCCCTTTGCGCCTGAGTGCAGAAAACAGCATCGGGCAGGAGGATTTTAGCTCTCCTGGTTTTTGGATGTTGTCCCTTCCCACAAACCTCCTGAGCCATTCCCTAAGCTGCTTTTCATCCAGCGGGTTTTCGCTTTTTCTGGAAAGCCTGTCCCGGGTCAGGATATCTATTCCTGACCAAATGCCAGGGGACTTTTTTGAGCGTGTATTTATAGCCTGGTAAAGCTTCTGGTTTTTTTGCCGGAGTTCCTGCGCAGTGAAAATCTGTTTTATGCCTGTTTCCTTGTTTGCATAAAGAGCAAGCTCGGCATCCGAAAGCTGTCCCCACCTTACAATTCTTGGATGGAGCCCGACTGCAGGAAAAAGCTCCCGCTTTGAAAGCTCGGAATACCACTGCCAGCCCCCGGGGGCACGATGGAGCCCGCTTATGCTCGCGATTTTGTGCTTCCGGATAAATCTTTTTGCCTGGGATATCACTTCGCTGGTTGGAAGATGGCCCGTGCTTGGGTATGCAGGAGTAAGGCCTGCCTCCTCAACCAGCTTTCTTTTCTTGAGCTGCTTGTAGATGCCTGGAAATTCTTTCTTGAAAGGCCCGGGAGAAGACACCTCTCTTTCAATTCTTTTCTTATGTGCAATAAGCAGCAATTCAGAATCCGGGACTTCCGACCAGTCAACATATTTTCGCTTAATTGCAATCCTTTTGTGGATGCGTCGGTCACAAAGGGCCTTGTAAAGCCCTTTGTGTTTTTCAACAAATTCTGTTATTGAATCTATTCCCTCTTTGCGGGCAATCCGGTTTGCCTGCGCAACCAGATCCTCATCGCTCATGGAAGACCGGTCAGTGCCTACCTGCTCAAATCCCAGCTCCCTCACCAGGCCGCGCTTCTTGAGCTCTACATAGAGCCCATAATGCGCTTTTTTGAAATGGGTTCTGCGCACAAAATCCCCTTCCTCCTTAAGGGTTTTTGCACGCTCAAGGAGCTCCTTGTTGCTTAGGGAAGGGAGGGACGGCTCCAGGGAAAAGCCGAGCTCATCAAAAAGCCCCCTTTTGCAAAGCTCCCTGTAAAGCCGGGAATAGCTTCTTGCAATCTGGGTCCGGGAAGAAACCTTTTCCCGTGAAACAAATATGCGGGCAACCTCCAGGACCTGTGAATCAGAAAGGCAATTCCAGCTTTTTACCCTGGGAAGCTCCTGAAGTGGGCAAACTGCCTTCAACCTGTTTTTCGGCTTCCCCTGCTGAGTTTTGGGGGAAGCTAAGCGGCTGCATACTGCTTCCATTTTTTTCCTCCACCTAAATTCGTGCTTCCCGCACCGGGCCGCGCATAGTTCTGGCTAATGCGGTTAAAAAACACATTTTCAATTGTACATCTATTGCCACATAAACTATTTAAAGATATATTCGCGAATTGGGCTCAATGATAGAAGAATATGAATTCGGAAGGATTGTGATTGATGGAAAGGAATACAAGAATGATGTGATTATAGTTGAGGGGAAGGTTTATCCCGAATGGTGGAGGGAGCAGGGACATTTCCTGCAGAAAAAAGACCTTGGGCCCATACTTGAAGCAGAAATAGAAACACTAATTATCGGGACCGGGCATGATGGGGTGATGAAGGTCGGGGAGGATGTGCGGGAATATTGCAGGGAAAAGGGAATTGGGCTTATTGAGCTAAAGAGCGGGGAAGCAGTAAAGAAAATAAACGAAACTATGGGGGAAGGGGTTGCTGCAGGAATTCACTTGACCTGCTAGTT
This sequence comes from Microcaldota archaeon, assembly GCA_014727975.1. Classification (GTDB taxonomy): domain Archaea; phylum Micrarchaeota; class Micrarchaeia; order Anstonellales; family Bilamarchaeaceae; genus CAIKOA01. The sequence continues at coordinate 2,761 of WJMK01000002.1, forward strand.
GCTAAATTCCCAGAGTTCCTTGAGGTCGTCTGCATACTCACTTTCCATTAGTTTTGCAAATGCCCCGTCATAAATCTGGTTTATGCGCTGCCTGCTTACCCCTAAAGCATCTCCGATTTCCTGGAAGATGTGTGGCCGGTAACCGTTGAATCCAAAGCGCATTTCAAGTATTTTCCTTTCCCTTGGGTTAAGGATGCCAAAAACCTTTTCAAAAAAGGCTTTCCTCTCCTTGCAGAACAGTGGCTCCTCCTGGCCGGTTCCAAGGGAAAAATCTGAATCCAGGGAAGGAGTTTCACTCCTTGAAAATGGTGCGGGGTTGCCCCGGGCATCTTCCTCGGGAAATGAGCCATAGAAAATGCCCTCCCCTGTAGAAGGCGTCTTTTCTGTGGCAACAGCCTCAATCAGCCTGCCGAGCCTGAATCCATGGGAATCTGGTTTCCTGCTCCTGCTCCTGCTTATTGCATCCTGGAGCGTGCAATCCTCCTTTTCCATGCACTCAAATACTTCTGCTGCCCTCCCCCTGGAGTCAGGGTTAAGGTAAACCGGCCCCTTCATCCTGATGGCCTGCCGTATGCATTGCTTCATATCAGAAAAGGAAAGGTTTGCAAAAGTCCCTTTTTCCGGGTCCCACCTGCGGGCGCTATGGAAAAGGGACAGTACTGCCAGGGAGTTAATGTCTTCATGGTAGCTGTGGGGAAGGATTTTGTACAGGCCAAGCTGCTTTGCCCCTACCCCTGCCAGCCTCCTGTTCCTGAGCACAATCTGCCAGGCCAATCCATTGGACCTGGGCAACTTTTTTGAGGCTTTCTCCTGGTTTAGGTTTCTAACCAGGTTCTCTAATGAAATTCTGTCTCCCCTCACACATTGCATTGGAGATTTTGGCATCCTGTTCCTGAATTCTGTTCTTCGCTTTCTTGGGCTGCTGAACCTTTCCCTGGCAGTGCTTCTAACTTTACGCATAATTACATTTTTAACCAAATAAAGCTTAAAAAGCTACCTGCCGGCAATCAGCGGAAACCTGGCAGCACAATATTTAAATTGGAGAATATGAAATTTGCATAGGTGCAGAACTTGGAACTTACGGATAATGAAAAGAAAATGCTGCATGGGGAGATGGGAGGGGCGAAGCAAAAGGCCATGGAGATTCTTGTTGCGCTCGGGAAGATTTATTGTGCGGAGCGCATGATCAGGATTAGCTCTGCGCAGATTGCAGGAGTTTCATATAAAACAATAGGGGATGCAGGCCTGGAATACCTGGAGCACATGGCTGCGCTTGAGGGAAGGGTTGAGGTGCCTGCATTCCTGAACCCTGCAGGGATGGACACCGAGCGGTGGGAGGAGATGGGCTTCCCTGAGCATTTTGCAAAAAAGCAGATAGAGATACTTGATGCGTATTCCACCATGGGCATAAAGCCCACTTGCACATGCACCCCCTACCATATAGGAATAAGGCCTGGGGAAGGAGAGCATATTGCATGGAGCGAGAGCTCTGCGGTTTCCTTTGCGAACTCTGTGCTTGGGGCACGGACAAACAGGGAAGGCGGGCCTTCCGCACTCTGTGCCGCACTAACAGGTGTTACTCCTATGTATGGGCTGCACCTGAAAGAAAACAGGGTCGCCAAACTCATTGTGGATGTGGAGGGAAAACTTGAGAACCGAACGGATTACGGGCTGCTGGGGCTGCTCGTTGGAAAAGAGGCAAAAGGGAAAATCCCTGCATTCAGGGGGATACCGGCTGGAGAGAACGAACTTAAGTACCTGGGCGCTGCAATGGCTGCTTCAGGCTCCGTGCCGCTGTATTTTGTGGAAAATGCTACCCCTGAATGGAATGTTGCAGAGGATGCCCGGCACATCACAGTTACGCAAAAGGAAATGGACTGGATGAAGGAGAAGCTAAATGATGAGGAGGATGCAGACTTGATTACTGTGGGTTGCCCGCACGCGTCCCTTCCTGAGCTGGAGGAGATTGCGGCCCTGCTGGAAAGGAAGCCTGCAAAAAAGCCCTTCTGGGTCTGCCTGAGCAGGGGAGTGAAGGAAGTTGCTGTTGAAAAGGGGCTCGCAGAAAGGATTGAGAAGAATGGGGGGAAGCTGGTTGCAGATACCTGCATGGTTGTTGCTCCCCTGGAAGAGATGGGTTTCGGGACAACTGCGGTGGATTCAGGAAAGGCGGCCACCTATCTGCCCACAATGTGCAGGCAGAAGCTGGTGTTCGGCAAACTAAAGGAGATATTATGGAAATAAATGCACGCATTATTTCAAGGGGAAAGGCATCCGGGAAAGCAATGGTCAGCAGCGGGCCTATCTCTTTTCTCGGGGGGGTGGACCCAAAAACCGGGATTGTGCGGGAAAAGGGGCACCCGCTTAGGGGAAGGAGCATTGCGGACAAGATACTTGTATTCCCAAGGGGGAAGGGCTCAACAGTTGGAAGCTACGTAATGCTGGGGATGAAAAAGAATGGTGTTGCCCCTGCAGCAATCGTGAACCTGGAGGCAGAAACTATTATTGCAGTAGGCGCAATCATTTCCGGGATTCCAATGGTGGACAAGCCGGAAGGGAATATGCTCGAGCTTTTGAAGGATGGGATGGATGTGACCGTTGATGCGGATTCTGGGAAGATAATATGGTGAAAACATACCATAAGGGCGCGCGTGCGGAAAGGGAGCTAATCCGGTTCTTCTCCGAGCGTGGTTTTATGGTTATACGGGGGGCAGGCTCCGGGACTTCTGGGCTGAGCCCGGATGTGCTTGTTTTCAAAGGAGTGAAGCAATATGTAATTGAAGCCAAGGCATTTGAGTCTGAGCACCTTTCCCTGGACAGGGACCAGTTCGAGAACCTGCAGCAGTGGAACAAGGTCACGGGAATGGAAACATATATTGCATGGAGGAGGAAAAAACAGAAAGTTGAAAAAGGAGATGAGTCTGCGCTTGCAGTAAGGAGAAGCGGGGTGGGAATGCAATACAGATGGAAGTTCATCCCAATTGTGTTTTTCAAAGAAAACCCAAAATCGTTTTCCATTTCCTGGGAGCTTGCAGAAAAATACGGGAAAGACATGGGCGAGCTTGTCTAGGCTTTTTATAGATTGGCAGGGAATATGTTTTATGGGAGGAAAAACTGCACGCAGGAAAGCAAAGCCCCCAAAAAAAGAATTGGGGGAAATAGTTCCCCAAAAGAAGAAAAGTGGGGAAAGCGGCTTTGAGCGGGTTGCTGATTTAAGGGACCCTTGGGAAGGCGAACGGCAGCTCAGGATGCCGGAAAAGGGGGAAAGGGAACCCCGGGGGCAGGGAAGAATTGTAAAGAACGAAAAGCTTACAAATGAGGAAATTGTTGCAAAGCTCAGGGAACTCAAGCAAAGGGCAGAAAAAAACTTCAAATACCACAGAGGATCAGTTGCCGGGAGGCCCAGGGGAAAGAAGAAAGAGAAAAAAGGCACATATCTGGATAGGATAAGCAGGCTTGGGGGAATTGCGGGAAAGCGCCCCGGAGGAAAAAATCCTGAAGTGGAAAAAGAGGAAATGATGGTTTTTACAGAAGAGGACATAAAAAAGGCAGAGGAAGCTGAAAAAGCTAAAAAGACAAAAAAAAGCACATAAGCACATCTGGCAAAAATTCGCAAAATTTTAAAAGCTGCCCTTCTATTCCCACAACATGAGACAATTCATACTTGCAATCCTGCTTATGGGATTTGTGTTTTCACTTGCAAACCCATCCGCAGTGTATTGTGAAGAACTGGGATATGAGTACAAGACGATTGAAGGCCCGGACGGAGAAGAAGGAGTGTGCAAGCTGCCCAGCGGGCAGGAAGTGAATGCATGGTCATTCTTCCGAGGAGAAGTTGGAGTGCAGTACAGCTACTGCATGAAGGAAGGGTATGGGATGAGAACGGTTACTGAAGAGAGTGATGGTGCAACCTATGTATATGGGGCATGCATCCTTTCCAACGGAACCGCAGTCCCTGTGAGCGAACTCATGGGCCTTGAAACCGGAGAAACCGCTCCGGAGGAAGAAGGGGCCGAAGAAGAGGCACCTCCTGAGGAGCCAGCAGAAGAAGGCGAAGAGGCACCTCCTGAAGAAACTGCACCTGAAGAGCCAGCAGAAGAAGAACCTGCTGAGCCTGCAGAAGAAGAGGAGCCAGCAGAGCCTGAAGAAACTGCACCTGAAGAGCCTGCAGAAGAAGAACCTGCTGAGCCTGAAGAAACTGCAGGGGAAGAGGAGCCTGCACCTGCGGCAGAGTTCCCGCTTATCCCTGTGCTCGTAGTGGTAATCGTAATTGCAGTTGTTGCATACTGGTTCTCCACTAAGAAGTAGATTCCTTCTTTTTTCTTTTCTTATTTTTATTTTCCGGATTGCCCAGCAGCTTTTCTGCAATATCCGCTGCGCCTGCCTTATTCAGGTAGCGATTGTCGTTTCCGCACATCGGGTCAAGTATGCATTTTGGGCAGCCGCCTTCGCACGGGCATTTTTCCAGCCTGTCTTTGCTCATCTGCACAATTTTCTCAAACCTGGAGAATACGACCTGGGTAACCCCATTCCCATCTTCCACTGAATCATATACATACATTCGCCCGGAAGGGTAAGAGAGCCCGCCGAGCTCCTTGGGGTCCGCGCCGGTAATTGCAGGCATCATGGAGATGGAGACGTGCTCAAATGCATGCAGCCCGTCCCCGAATTCCGGCACATCATAAACCATGTCCTCCAAATCAATCCAGAGCGCATATGTATCATATTCGTATATGTATGGGGTTTCGAACGTGTGCTCTGCAATTTTTGTGCCCCCAAACATGTCCTTAAGCAGGAATCCATAAACCTCTTCAGTTATGTGGACTTTTCCAAAAGAAAGCTTGTGCCCAAGGCAGGTGCGGGAAGCAAGCTCTTCCATCACTTCTGCACTCTTGTTGCTTAATGCGGAGGTGTATTCCTCCACCTGCCTGTGCATGGGCTCAACCCATGCCTCCATTTTCTCCAGGTCCAGTTTTTTTGAGTAATATGGGCGGCCCCCATGCAGGTAGACTGCCCCTTCGAAAAGCTCCTTTATGGCCATTCCTATCCCGCGCTCCCCTATTCTCCTTTCTGTTTCGGAATTGTAGATTTTTACGGAGGCGCCTGCACTGCGCAAATTGATGAGGCGGGCGCGTTTGCTTCCCTCCTTGGTTGCGGAGTAGAAATTGCCCCATTTTTTCAGGAGCTCCTCCTCCTCCAGGGATTCAATTATTTTGAGCATTTCTTCATCTAGTTCCTCGGGTGAAAACATCAGGTCTTTTGCAGCGGAAAGGGTGTGCAGCCTGCGAACATTCTCGTTTTTCGGGTTTATGTAGCAGTTTTCCGGCTCCCCGCGCAGGTATTCATTGGGGTTTTCCACATAATACTGGTCAAGTGGGGACTCCTTTGCAACAAATACCCCGTATCCTTTTCCTTTGCGGCCGCAGCGCCCGATTCGCTGGCGCACCCTGGTAATCGTGCCCGGGAAACCTGCAAGCACAACTACGTCCGTATCCCCTATGTCAATTCCCAGCTCCAGCGCGGAAGTTGTTGCAAGGTACTTTACCCTGCCTTCCTTGAAATCGGATTCAATCCTCCTGCGGTCACCCTGGCGCAGTCCAGAGCGGTAAACTGCAAGCGGGAGGTTCATCCTCTGGGACATCAGCCCCATCCTCTCCACAAGGGAATGGGAATTCCCGAAAATAAGGGCCTTTTTCCCAATCTCGTCTGCAATACGGAGGGCGGCCACTGAATAGCTTTCCGGAGGGGAAACAAGCAGGTGGCGGAACTCAGAACGGGGGGAGGAATTCCCTTCAACCAATACAAACTCCTCCCCGCACAATCCCTCGCAGAATTCCCCTGCATTCCCTACGGTTGCAGAGGTTGCGATGAACTGCAGGTCCCGGTTGTATTTGCGCTTAACCAGGCGCTTGAGCCTCCAGAGCACATTGGATGCATGCGCCCCGAAAATCCCTGAGTAGATGTGCACCTCATCCAGGACTACGTATTTCAATTTCTCAAAAAACTTGGTGAAAAGCCGGTTGTTCAGGAGGATAAAGTGGAGCATGTCCATATTGGAAATAAGTATCTGCGGGGGGGATGCCCGGATTTTTTCGCGCCTGCCCTGGGGCGTATCCCCATCATATGTTTCAGTGCGGACCCCGTACAATGCAAATTCGGAAAAGCGAAGGTGCTGGTCCCTCGCCAGTGCTTTTGTTGGATAGAGGAGGAGGGTGTTTTCCCCCTTAATTGCGGACTCCACTGCGGGAACCAGGAAGACTTCGCTCTTTCCCCCTGCAGTGGGCGCAACCACCACTACGTTCTTTCCCTGGTTTGCATGCTCTATCCCCTCTGCCTGGTGCCGATAGAGATGGGTAATTCCCCTCCAGGAAAATACATTTTTGATTATGGGGGAAAGGGGGTAATTTGCATATTGCGCTTCCCGCGCGGGCTCGATTTCTTCTACAGGGTGGTATTCTTCAAGCATAATAATCAGCAGGAATAGATAAACCGGAGCGGTTCCTTGGAGTCCAGCCTGCAGAACCCGTACCTCTCAAACTGCACTATTGTGCCCACATCCAGGCCCAGGACCGCTTTTTCGCAATATCCCCTTTCCTTGATCAGGGATTTGGAGTTGTACCCATCGTTTATGAAAAGGTCTCCTGCCTTCCAGATTTCGCATTCCAATGGTTCGGAAACCCACTGCAGCTTCTTGTCTTTTGTAATTTCCTCGCCCGCATAGCCCACCTTTACCTCATCCATATTCTCAATCATACGCACATTGTAGAGCTCCTTGAGGCGGAAAACCTCCCCTTCCTTTACACCCTCAATTTCTGCGCGCGGCACATAGAAAGTATCCTTTACAGAATACTGGCGCACTTCTTCTTTTTCCGGGTGGATTTTCATTTTTGCGGTGCGCTCGGGCGCCCCCTCAACCTTTATCCTGATAGGGTTGGGCACAAAGAAATAATGGGAGGCGACAGGGTCCAGTAGCTTCCGGTTCTCGGAAAGCAGCTTGTCCCATACTGGCTCGCTTTCTGTTTTTGTGAGCCCGAAGGAAAGCACAAACGATTTGATTGCCTGGGGGAGGATTCCCCTGCGCTTCAAACCCTTGAGCGTAGGGAGGCGCGGGTCATCCCATCCCTCTACCTTGCCTTCCTTCACAAGTGGGCGGATGTAGCGCTTCCCGACTTTTGTGTTTTTTATGGAAAGGCGCGCAAACTCAACAAGCTTTGGCTCGCGGAGCTTCAGGTCTTTGAGCACTGCAAAATAGAGCGGGTTGCGCAGCTCGTATTCCTTTGTGCGCAATGCATGCGTAACCCCTTCAATTGAATCCATTATGGGCGCTGCAAAATCATAGGATGGCCAGGCGCGGAACTGCTCGCCCTGCCGGTAGTGGGCAAAAAGGATTATGCGGAAAAGGGTTGGGTCGCGCATTGCGGTGTTCTCGGAGGAAAGGTCTCCCTTGTAGCGGAGGATTGCCTCCCCTGCACCATAGCCCCCGTCCAGCATCTTCTTCCAGCGGGATTTTTGCTCCTCCAGGGGAAGCTTCCTGCATTCGCACTCAGCCTGGAGTTCCCGGTTCTTGCTGATTTGCTCGGTTGTGCAGGTGCACACATATGCTTTATCCATTTCCAGCATTTTCCCTGCATAAGAATAGAATTTTTCCATATTGTCTGAGGTGTAGGTTTCCTCCCCGTCCCACTCTACCCCGAGCCATTCCAGCCCTTCCTTGATTGCATCCACATACTCGGGCTTCTCCTTTTCCGGATTGGTGTCATCAAAGCGCAGGAGCATTTTCCCCCCGTATTTTTTTGCAAGCTCGTAATCCAGGAAAGATGCTTTTGCGTGGCCGATGTGCGGGTAGCCCGAAGGCTCCGGAGGGAAGCGGGTAACCACTTTTCCCTGCTCCGCATTCTGGAGCGCAAGCTCCTTTTCCTCGTGCTTTTTTTCCTCAAAACTGTATTTGGAAAGCTCCGCATCCAAATCTGGTTCGGGAAGCACATTCACTTCCTCGCAGATGCGTGCGGCTTCCTGCATGGTTGTTTTCATGTCTTTTTTTGCATCCGGGAATTCGGCAACCACTTTCCCTACTATTGATTGGGGCCTTGCATTCCCGAAATCCTTCCTGTTCTTGAGCGCATATTTTCGGATAATGTCGGTGAGCATGAGGAGGATTTAGAAATAAGTTAATTAAAAGGGTAAGGAGGGTGGCTTTCCGGTGCGTGCGCGACAGCAGCACATATCGCAGCATAAAAAGAACATGCCTCCAGCACAACCTATAGTTATGAGGCTAAGGAGATGCCCTCTCTAAATCTGCGATAATTAAAAATGTTGGTGCAGTAAAGAATTGGAGGAAGATTAAAATGGCGGAGCATATGATGTCGGAAAGGCAATATAAGCAATTTCTCAGCGTGCTCAATAAGGAAGGGAAAAAGAACGAGATTTTGGTTGAGTTGCCAAAAGGGTTTACGAACTACTACCAAATCCACGATGGAATGGTACACAAGGATGAGCAAGGCGAATATAGTAACATATACATAAAATCCACTGGAACATTGCCTTATCCTTTTGAAGAAAATGCTGCAGCAGTTGTGAAGGTCCAAAACCATGAAGATGGCAATATCACCTATACAGTTACTGCATATGATGATGAAGTAAACCAGATTGCAAAAGCAGCAACCGTAGAGGAGATTGATCCAAACCCATATGAAATGGAAACCAAGACTGCATTATTCGACACTCCTGAAGGCAAGACATGGCTTGAGAGAATAGGTACAGAGGGAGGGGAAGCTGAGGGCGAGCCCATTGAACAAGAGAATGAGTTTAGCGGAAACAAAGAACGAATAGGGACAATATTGAACGTGCCTCCGAATCAAATATTTCCCCTCCTAAAGAAAGCCCTAAAGCCGCCAATTGAAAATAAGAAAGGCAACATAGGAAATGAGAAAGCTAGGCAATGATGGGAAACCGGTCCCTTCTTCTTTTTTGTTTTTAATAAATAGCTTTAGGCATATCTCCCTCTTTTCTTGAGATGCTTTTCCATCTCTGTGCCCAAATTGCTTGCAATATATCCGGTAATTATCCCTTTCTCAATCGCTTCAGGAATAAGCTCTTCATCCAGCTTGTGGTATGCTTCCTCCATCCTTGTCCATGCAGCATGCTTTTCCCAGCGGCTTTTTGAAGGGTCATCGCATAAATTCATTGCTTTCTGGAATGAATCTACATGTGCTACAATCGTGTCCAGCTCATTGGCACTTATGCTTGAATAAAGCTCATCTATGGAATCAAGAATGTCCTGGATTGTGGGCACCCTTTCCTGCTGCTGTACTTCCCTTTCTTTCTGGGTGGGCTCTGCCTTTGGTTTCCATTCCACTTCTTGCTCTTCGCCCGTAACAGGATTAAAAATAATGTCTCCGATCTTGGTCCCTGGCCTTGCCTTGTGTTTGTTCTCTCCTTCCTCTTTGCCTGCTATCTCTTCATGCCTCTCTACTGTGCGCTTTTTGCCCCTGGTTGGGTCAAATAATATGTCTCCTGCCCTTGTCTCGGGTTTCTCAGGGCCTTCTTGTTCTTTTTTCTCCTGTTCCTCAACCCTTTTTTCCTCCCCTGTGACAGGGTTAAAGACTACGTCCCTTTTGTCCTCTCCTTGTCCACGGGGCCTTTGGAATTCAGGCACTTCCCCCTCTTTCTTTTCCCCGGGCGGTACTTTAGTTTTCAGCCCAATGTCTGCTGCCTTTCTTTTCTTCTTCTTTGCCTCAGGCATATATGGATTGATGCATGTGCAAAAATAAAAAGGCTTTGATTTGTTCCAATGGAACACGCTTCATGATTCGTTTTTGCATTGGGCAAAACAGAAAAAAAGAAATTTGACTCTGATTCACCTTAGGTGAATTCGTTCCATTCCCTCACCTGCTAAGAACCACCTTCCTCCAGATAAAAAATGAAATTGGGACCGCCGAGATTCGAACTCAGATAACAAGCACCCGAAGCTTGCAGCTTACCAGGTTGGCTCACGGTCCCGAATTTTATGGAAAGAATTTGTGAATGAACTGCTTAAAAAGGCTACTGTCGGGTTAGAAGTGGTAATCTGAAAATTACCTTATCCTGTCATAATACCTCGAAAACTTCCCGCACTCCTTTATCATCAGCAAGCGCTTCTGCTCTTCGGACGAAACAGGGATGCCCTGGGAAAATTTCACTTCCATTTTTCTGAGGAATTCCAAGTCTTTCTTTGCAAACCCTGCCCAAATTTCTGAGAGTGCCTCTATTAATTTCTTCTTTGATGGTTCGGGGTCTGAAGTTTCAACAATTATGTATGGGCTAACAGTGAAGTCTTTGGAAAGATTCGGGTTTTGGCAGCCTATGGACACATTCCTGCTGCTTTTCAGGAGAGCATCTATGAAGCCCTTTGCTTCCTCCCTGAACCGGGAGGCGTTCCCCGCAAGGCGGTTCTCAAGATGGGCAATCCTGGACCTTATGGATAATGCAAGTTTCTCGGAAATAAATGGTTTTCCAGATTTGTGCCTGAAATTGCTTTGCTCTGAAAAGTCCGGCTCCGGGCTATTTTTTCCGGGCGGGCTGCGCAGTACCCTGTTCTTCATGGTAAATTAGGGGTAGGGGAATAGTTAA
>WJMK01000021.1 GCA_014727975.1 Microcaldota archaeon
ACACAAACTGAAAGCGCCATTGCAGCTGCAATGCCTGCAGTTGCCTTGTTTTCTTTTATATTGCTGAAAGTTGATGCAACTCCTGATGCAAAAAGCTTTGCGCCTTTTCCGATTGCATTTATGGCCCGCATAAACCTTGTTTCCTTAACTGCTTCCTCTTGAAGCGGCTGCGCGTTCTTCACGTTTGGTGTATTCTGCGGGAGTTCCCTCCCTGGAACCTTTTCAATATTATTTACTTCTCTGATATTTCTCATCTATTCAACCTCACATATTCGGCATTTCAAGCACAGTGTAAGCTATTTCGCCTTCAGAATAAACCACTCCTCCTTGGGTTGTGTCTCCTGTTGTGATTGAGACGCTGTCTCCGGGGAACTCACTGGCAGGCACATCGAGAATTTCACCGCCACTTACTTCAGCAGTGTAATTATAGCGGTAGAAACCTTCTCCTGTGGCCATTGGGAGCGTAGCAGATTTCATTGCGATATTGCCGCCCTCAAATGGAATTGCCATACCAAAACCTTCAACAACAGGTTCACCTAGGTATTCCCCTGCAGGGCCAACAATCCAGACTTCGTCCTCTTCAGTAGGAGTACCGTATGGAGTTGCGCCATCAGCATCGAAGATTCCTATGAAATATTCCATTTCATCATAACTGTAAACAATCTCCAGGTAACCTCCTGTGTGTTTGAGTTCAAATGCATAGGTATTCCCATCATCTGAATCAAGCAATACGATTATTCCGTCTCCTGCAAGACCATACCAACTACATTCTGATGTCATTACTTCGCTGTCATTTGACTTGACAATATGGAAAGTGTCTCCTATGCGGGAGTCTGGTTCAAGGTCAAAATCATTGAATGCATCAACACCAAGAACCTCAAAATAGCCTTCTGTTGCAGATACTGTGAGGTGGTCGTTAGTCATTACAGTACAATATGAAGATGCAGAAACGGGCTTTACCTGGTAAAAACCTGAAGAGGACGAAGTAAATTCAAGGTCATCATATTCGATAACAATCGTGTCCGTATCTGTGTCGGTATCTGAATCAGTGTGTGTGTCGGTGTCCGTATCTGTGTCGGCATCCGGGCCTGTGCCTGTGTCGGTGTCTGAATCTGAATCTGTGTCTGTGTCGGTATCTACATCGCTTGAAGTATCAGGCCCACTATCATATGGGCCCATAAATGGCACAGGGTCGTTTGCGCATCCTGCTGCTGAAACACAAACTGAAAGCGCCATTGCAGCTGCAATGCCTGCAGTTGCCTTGTTTTCTTTTATATTGCTGAAAGTTGATGCAACTCCTGATGCAAAAAGCTTTGCGCCTTTTCCGATTGCATTTATGGTGCGGCGGAATCTTCCCTGCGCAGGTCCGGATTCAAGGGGCTCTGTTCCCCTCGGCCCCGGTTGTTTAGGGGAAATTTGGTTAGTAGCTAATTCCACGGATGCAGTGAGTTTTCTGGGGGCTTCCATGAGTTTGGAAATGTTTTTAAAGGTATTTAATTGTGGTTAAACATGGGAGTTGGGAGAGTTATGGAGTTAAGATGGCAGAGATAAGGTTAAATAAAGTTCCAGGGATAAAAATCGTCAAGCGGAGTTTTTTTGGTTCCGCTTTTTGTACAAGGGTAATGATACTGTAGCGTAAAACGGGTTATGTTTTTATAAAATTTTTACCACAGGATAACACGGCAGCAAAAAATTTTGCCGGAGTGGCGGAGCGGCCAAACGCGCCAGACTCAAGATACCACGCCCCCGGGGCGGATATGCGTAATCTGGTGGCTTAGTGCCTACGCAGGTTCAAATCCTGCCTCCGGCAAGTTTTTGTTTTCAAAAACTTGCTGGCCTTTGAACTTCAGTTCAAATCGGCCGGCATAAACAAACGAAAATTGACGGCACTTGGACGTCAGCCCAAGCCTGCCGGCATTTACGAGGTAAATGCTGGGCTGCAATCAAGTTTTATAACCATCCTAAGCTACCTTTTGTTTTTTATTGTTTTGGTGAGGAATTCTATTGGTGAAGATATTATGTGCCCCATGAAAACAGCCAAAAAGGCTGAGCCTGTGGAGAAAATGAGGAATGACGCAATAGACTGGCTTGCTGTGCAGATTGCAAGACCAAAAAGGCATATTGAAAACCGCAGGCTGAAAAGGCATGTTCATGGGCCCCTGGGAAGCGCAGATGAACTTGGGCTGCGCTCTTTCCTTAAAAGGCCGGAAGGGAGCGAATTCTACCTCTCCTTTGATTCTATGAAGGGGCTGGAAAGGTTTGACAGGCTGCTGGAAAGGAGCGGGCTTTTCAAGAATATTGAATGCACCTACACCAGAGAAAAGGACCCGGATACGGGGAAAATGAGGCTGGAGGTCACTGTTACAATGGAGGAAAGGGAGCTTGGGCAGGGGCAGGCGAAAAAGCTCCTGAAGCCTTTGGAGAAGGATTTGCTGGAAGTTGCAAGAAAAGAGGAGGAGGAAAGAAAGAAAGCGAGGATGCCGGACGAAGACGATCCTTTGGTTGAGATGCTGGATGAGGGGATAGGGGATGACCCGCTTGCCGGGGCAACTCCAGTAAAAATGGATATGGAAAAGGAAGAGCCAGGGAGAACCCGGGCAAAGAAAGAGCCAGAAGTTATGCCGCTCCCACGATCCATAACTGACAGCGATGGAGACACTGTCCCGCTTATACCCGGGAAGAAGGCCAGGTCAAGACTGGAGGATGCAATAGAAAACGGAAAAAAGTTCACATTCGAGGTTAAGGGGAGCTCAAGAATGGAAAAATTCCTTGACAGGGAATGGCTGAAAAGGCATGGGATTAACCCAAACAGGGCAAAGATAACAAAAGTAGGGCGCCGCAGCTGGAGCATAACGATAAACGGGGAGCTGAGCAGCGAAGAAGCAGCAAAACAGGAGTTTGAAAGGCTGGTTGAAGAAATGAAAAAGGCCAGCAGGGAGGCCTAGAGGGATGTATATTAATTTATCAGTTCGCGGGGAAAAAAGAATTGTTGCTGCATGCGACTCAGAACTGCTTGGGCAGGTTTTTGAAGAAGGAGGCGCAATCCTGGACCTAGAGAGGCACAAATCATTCTACATGGGTGAAAAGGCAGATGCAGGAAAACTGGGCAACGCCCTGGGAAAATTCGACTCCGCGAACCTTGTGGGAAAAAAGGCAGTGGGTGTTGCCCTGGAGAGAGGAATTGCAGAAAAGGAGGACGTTAAGTATATAAAGAAGGTTCCCCATCTACAGATATACAGGATATAGCTGGGTGTGAGATATGAAAGACGTAACCGTAATTGCTCCGGATAAAGTAGGGCTTCTTGCAGACATTTCATACATACTTGGAAAAGCAAGGGTGAATATTGAATCAATAGCAGTGACATCCGTGGGGGGGAAGTCCATCATCACTGTGCTGGTGAAGAACAGCCAGAAGGCGATGGACGTTCTGCAGAGAAACGGCTTCAAGGTAAGCTCAGGCAATGTTATCTTTGTGAAAATAGAAGATAAGCCGGGGAGGCTTTCAGAGATTGCAAAAATGCTTGCTGACCAGAAGATTAATGTAGAAAACCTCAACCTTGTTTCAAGGGACGGGAAAAACAGCATTGTGGGAATTGCGGTTGACCGGCCCCGCAAGGCAAAAAAAGTCCTGGACATGTACCTGGTTGAGAATGCCGAAGTGCAGTCCTGAGCCTTCAGAGCTCAAGCACTTTTTCCTTTTTGTCTAGTTCCCATCCTTTCTGTTCTGCAAGTTTTTCAACAGCCCCAATGCCGCTTTTTTTGTAAAGCTCGAGAATCTTCTCTATCTCTCCGTAATGGGAATAGATGAATTCTGCGCTTTGCCTTGCCTCCTGCTCCTCCTGCTTCAGCTCCTGGAGCTTTTCCTCCTGGGATTCCAGCAATATTTTCAGGCGCTCAAGCTCTGCATCTTTTTGCTGTTCTGCCTCATTTGGCTCTTCTGGAAGGCCGTAGTATTCATCTAGGGCCTCGGAAAGAGTGGGGAAATGCTTCCCCTTTGTGAAAACAGAAAATTTTTGAGGGTAGCGCAGGAGCTTCTCGTAAGTTGATGAAATTGACTCCTTTTGTTCGTTTGAAAGTTCGGATACGGGCGTAGAATCAGGAACCCCTGCTTCTTCAAGCAGGGCACGAACATAGCTCATCCCTATGTTGAGGTCGCGGAGGGCTGCTGCAATTGCATCTTCTGCGTTGGAAGAAAGAATCTCCTCCAGGTTTCTTGTTTCTGAAGGGGGAAACTTGTAATCTGCACGGGGCTTGAGCTCCCTCCCTTTCCAGGATTGCCTGGAATACACTGCAAGGATTTTGCCGTCCCTGACCAATGCAAGGTTGCCTTTGCCGAATAGTTCTGCAATCAGTTTTGTGCCATCGAAATTGAAAACTATTACCCTGTCTTTTTTGTGCTGGGAGAGCCTTGTGAGGAGCTTGCCTTTGAGCTCCTTGCGCACCTTCATTGCGAAAGAAGTGGCTTCCGGGGCCTGCTCCAGGTATTTGGTTTTGTGGAGGCGGGAAGGGAGCTCGATGACTATATTGTCGCGGCCGAACTTAAGGCGGAACCTCCCTTCATCCAGCTCGTAGAATTTGTCAAAGAATTTGCCCACTATCGGCTGGAGTTCCCTCGCTACAAGCGTGTAATCAAGGTTAGCCATCATGGCTTTTTTCATACTGGAAATTATCCAGGGGCAGGTATAAAAAGGGGTTTCTCCTCAAACCAACTAATGGATTATCTTTCTGTTCTGAACGAAAAACTGGGTGCAGAAGAAGCCGAAGCAAAAATAAAAGAGAAAACCGAGGGTTTCCACGGGCTCCTCACAAAGGAAGCTGCGGCAAAGCTCATTGCTTCGGAGATGGGGCTTATTGAGCGTGACTTTACAAAAGTTTCTGAGCTCGTGGAAGGAATGGGATCAGTGGACATTAAAACGAAAATTGTTGATATTGGACCGCTTCGTAGCTTCCCTTCCGGGGCTGTGCTCCGTGTGCTCGTGGTTTCAGATGGGAGCGGGGAGGCTTCAGTAAATTTCTGGGGAGATGATGGAAAAAAGGCGGGGAGGATGCACCTTGGGGACACCCTTGAAGTGAAGAAGGGATATGTGAAGATGGGTAAGCTGAATATAGGGTACAAGAGCACATACTCTGTAGTGGAAAAGGCGGAAGCTGTCCCGGTCTCAGAAATAAAGGAAGGTGGGAGGTTTATGTGCACTGGGAAAGTTGATTCGATAAAGGGAAGGATTGGAAATTCATTTGTGTTTTCGGTTGAAGGGGTTCCGGTTTCAGTTGTGAATTATCCTTCCAAGGGGAACCACCTGCAAGTCGGGGACTCGGTGCTGCTGGAGGGAGTTGAGTTCAATGGGGGAGAGATTGTTGTGGAAGGCCGGGCAAGGATGCTGCTCAAGAAGAACAGGGAGAATATTTTCAGGGGGAAGCTGGAGGGGATTGAGTGGGATGGCAACAGGGCAGTACTCGTTGCGGATGGGGAAAAATTCTTCGCTGAAAAGCACACCCTCATTAAGTTTTTAAAGTTAAAAGAGATAAAAGAAGACATCGACCTGCACATGATTGTAAAGATGAAAGTTCCGGGGATATCCGGTAAAGATGTTTTGATATTGTTTAAAAAGGGCAAAGAAGGAAAAGAAATTGAGCAGGCTGAACTCAGGTGAGATTTGTGGGAGAGAAAAAAACAGTTTACCTTAAGGTTGCGGAAGCGCTTACAAACGATGTTGGGAGAGGAATTGCAAGGATTGGCTCGGATGCACGGGAGGAACTAGAAGTTTCCAGCGGTGACGTTGTGAAGCTTTCGGGCAAGAAAACCGCACTTGCAATAGTGTGGCCTGCGCACCCCTCAGACAAGGAAGAGGATGCAATAAGGGTGGATGGAATCCTCAGGCAGAACTCGGGCGTAGGGCTCGGGGAAAAAGTAAAGGTCTCCAAAACCGAGGCAAGGGAAGCAAAAAAAGTTACGCTTGCTCCCCAGCAGCCTGTGAGGTTCCATGCAGGCTTTGACCAGTATGTAAAAAAGAAGCTGGTGGGGAAGCCTGTAGTCAAGGGGAATGTGCTTCCCATTGGAGTGTTCGGGACCCCTATCGGGCTTGTTGTTTCCAATACAAATCCTTCAGGCCCGCTCATGATTACGGACAAGACGCAGATTGAGATAAAGAGCGAGCCGGTAAAGGAGCTTGCAAATGTACCTTCAGTGACTTATGATGATGTGGGGGGGCTTGAGGAAGAAATCCAGAAAATCAGGGAGATGGTTGAGCTTCCATTGAGGCACCCTGAGCTATTTGAGAGGCTGGGGATTGAACCGCCCAAGGGAGTGCTGCTTTCCGGGCCTCCGGGCACAGGAAAAACTTTGCTTGCAAAAGCAGTTGCAAATGAGAGTGATGCGAACTTCTTCTATCTGGGAGGCCCAGAAATAGTGAGCAAATATGTTGGGGAAAGCGAGCAGAGGCTCAGGCAGCTGTTTGAGGAAGCGCAAAAGAATGCGCCTTCGATATTGTTTGTTGATGAGATTGATGCGATTGCACCAAAGAGGGAGGAAGTAACAGGGGAAGTGGAAAGGAGGATGGTAAGCCAGCTCCTTACGCTGATGGACGGGCTCAAGAGCAGGGGCGAGCTTATCGTGATTGCGGCCACGAACAGGGTGGATTCAATTGACCCTGCGCTCAGGAGGCCGGGGAGGTTTGACAGGGAAATCGAGATTGGGGTTCCGGACAGGAAAGGAAGGGAGGAGATACTCAAAATCCATACAAGGAATATGCCACTTGGCAACAAAATAGAAGAGGAGAAACTTAGCAAGGAGGAAAAGGAGGAACTAATCAAAAAATTGCTAGCGAACAAGAAAAGCGATGCGAAGCTCGACAAGGAGGACAAAGAGGATAGGGCCAATGAACTAAAAAAGAAAGGCAAGGATGAGCTGGTAAATGAATTGATCAGGGAAAATCTGGTTCATGAACTCGCAGCGCTCAGCCACGGGTACACTGGTGCAGACATCTCCTCGCTTACTAAGGAAGCTGCGCTCAAGGCGCTCAGAAGACTGCGCGCAGAGATGGAAAAGAAGAAAATCAACCTGGATGAGGACGAGATTCCTGATGAGATACTTGATGAACTCAAGGTTACAAGAGATGACTTCTTTGAGGCAATGAAGGGGATTACTCCCTCTGCGCTCAGGGAAGTCTTTGTGGAAAAGCCCAATGTGCACTGGGATGATGTGGGGGGGCTGGAATCAGTGAAAAACGAGCTAAGGGAACTGATTGAGCTTCCTCTGCATAAGCCGGATGTGTTTGAGAAAATGGGCATAAGGCCGGCAAAGGGGGTGCTGCTTTACGGGGCCCCGGGCACAGGAAAAACTTTGCTTGCAAAAGCAATTGCAACTGAATCCGAAGCGAACTTCATTGCCATAAACGGGCCCGAGATATTCTCGAAATGGGTAGGGGAAAGCGAAAAGGTAACCAGGGAAATGTTCAGGAAAGCAAGGCAGGCCGCTCCGTGTATCCTGTTCATTGACGAGATTGATGCGATTGCACCTGCGCGTGGCGGCGGAGGTGATGCAGGGAATGTTGTTGCAGAGCGCGTTGTTGATACCATACTCAGCGAGATGGACGGGCTGAAAGCAATGAAAAAAGTTGTGGTGGTTGCCGCAACAAACAGGCCGGACATGCTGGACAAGGCGCTCCTGCGTGCAGGGAGGTTTGACAGGGTTGTCGGAATCCCGATGCCTGACCAGAAAACAAGGGAGGAGATACTTAAAGTACATACAAAAGAGATGCCCCTAAAGGACGTCAGCATAAAGAACCTTGCAACAATGACCAAAGGTTATTCTGGTGCAGACATAGAGAACCTCTGCAGGGAAGCCGGCATGATGGCGATACGTGCAGGAAAGGCGGAAGTTGGGCCAAAAGAATTTGAAAAAGGGCTTAAGGTTATCGGCTCCAGGGTAGGGAAAAAAGATGTGGAGAGCGTAGAGAGATTCAAAGAAGAGCTGGGGGAGCAGATGTACAGGTAAGGAAATGCTTGCAATAGATGGGATAAAAATTATGGTTGCGCTTTTCGCGGTTTCGCTTATTGCGTTTGCAGTGGATCCCGGAATGGGGATGCTCATGCTTGCTAAATTGCTTGCTGCATCGTTCGGTGTTTCGCTCCTTTATGTGATTGCTTACCCGCATATACGGGGTGTTAGGAAGGGGGACAGGGTCCAGGTTATGCGCGGGGCGCTTTCACAATTCTTTGGGTTTACCGCTGTTGCCCTGGACGACTGCAGGATTTCAGAAGAAGTAAAAGTAAGGCTTTCCAGGGGCAGGGAGGCAGTTGGTGTGCTTGAAAGCTATGAAGGCCTCTTTTCTGCTCCGCGCGTGAGGCTGATGTACGAGCAAAAAACCGAGGTGATGAGATGAGGATAAGCATAAGCAACAGGGAAGCGCAGGAGATACTTATCTCGGTTATTGCAATCTCTCTTGCACTTGCAGTGAACCAGATTGGAATAGTAAATATTGGGGAGGAGATGGGCGCGTTTGTTTCAGTTGCATCATTTTTCTTGGTTGCGCTGGGAATAGGGTTCATACTTCATGAGATGGCGCACAAGTTCACTGCAAACTTCTTTGGCCACTATGCAGAATTCAGGATGTGGACACAGGGGCTTGGGTTCATGTTCCTGCTTGCAGCGCTCCCGACAAGATTTATGTTTATTGCTCCTGGGGCGGTATATATTCATGGATATGGAAGACCAATCAGCAAAACAGAGAATGGGATAATTTCAATTGCCGGGCCTGTGACAAATGTGGTGATTGCAATAATTGCAATTGCTGCCCTGTTCATAACCGGGCCTTTTGCGCTGGGTACACTAGGCGGGGTTGAGCTCTGGTCATCTGTTGCATGGATAAACACCTTCCTTGCGCTATTCAACCTGCTCCCCATTTACCCTCTTGATGGAAGCAAGGTGCTTGCATGGAATCCTGTAGTGTACGGGGCATTCGGGGTCTTTACCCTATTGCTGTTTTTCACTTTCGGGGGCTTCTGATGAAGGGCGCTGAAGCTGTTCTTGTCCCTGATAGGTTCCTGGGTAAGAAAGTGCTTCGGAAGGAAAGGAGAAAAAAAGGCTACAGGATAAAGGAGATAGATGAGAAAATAAGGCTTGGGAGGACAAGGAGGGAGGCAAGGCTCCTGCATGCTGCAAAGCTTGCAGAAGTTTCCTGCCCAACTGTTTATGAAATCGGGCCCGATTACCTGGTGATTGGGAGGCTCCGCGGGAGAAAACTTCCGGGAAAAGGCAGGGAACTAGAAAAGGCCGGGGAGATCCTTGGGAAACTTCATGCTGCAGGGATACTGCATGGGGATTTTACCCCATATAATATCCTGGTTAGCCCATCAGGGTTGCAGGTAATCGATTTTGGGCTGGGCTCTTTTTCAAAAAAAGTGGAGGGGAGGGCTGACGACGTGATCACCATGTTGAGGGGCATCGGGGAAAAGGAGCAGTTTTTGAAGGGGTACAGGAAATTCCAGGGGGCAGGGGAAGTTATTGCGCGGATTGAGAAGATTGAGGCGCGGGCTCGCTATAGGTAAGTTTTAAAAGGAAGTGAAGTGCTAATTAGTGTGGTGGGCTAGATGGGGGCTAGGGGTCCCTGTTCCGTAAATCCCCTTTAGGCGGGTCGAAACCCTGAAGCGTAATTTGTTCTTCATGCGTCCTTTGTCTTAGGCGCTGAAGTCTTCCCTTTCAGGATGGATGCTTTGTGCGAAACTGGTCAGGCCGGAAGGAGCAGCCATAAGCGCTCTGCGCCATGCTTGAGAGACCGGAGATGGAGCTGATGGCAGTGGCTCCGCGCGGAGAGCAGGTTGCAAATCAGGGAGCCCACCACTCATTCTTATGCAGTAGATGCAGGCATTGTAAAAATAATGTCTGTGCCGTCGCCTTCCCTTGAGCTGATTTCAAGAATCCCTCCGTGCTGCTCAATAAGAAAACGGCAGTGCTGTATACCTATCCCATGGTCCGGGCCCTCTGAATCCTTGGAGGTAAAGCCCTTTCGGCTCCTTATCAAGAGCAGCTCTTCTGTTTTGAATCCGATTCCCTTGTCCCTTATTGTTATCTCTGCCATTTTTGGATTCTCCTCCTGGATAAATGCAGATACTTCTATGAAGGGAAATGCGCCTTTGCGCTCGCAGGCGCGAAAAGCATTTGAAAAAAAGTTCTCAAGTACAAGTGCGGTGTCAAACCTGTCTGCATAAAGGAAAACTGGCTGGGTTTCAGGATAACGGTATACATGGTGCTTTGTGCCTTCTGCAGGATTAGGCATCAGGTCTCCAATCAGCCTGAACAAAGAAACCTTTTCCGGGAATTGGCGGTAGGGGTCACCATTAAGTATTCCCAGCAGCTTGTCGAGCTGGACCCTTGCTGTGTTTATCAGCCTGGAAAAAGCCTGCTTTTCTTCATCTGATTCAAAGGCATCTGTTTCTGAAGTGAACACAAATCGCCGCTGGAGCCTCAGGAAAAACTCCTGCATCTCTGCTGCAGCCTGCATTTGGGAAAGCTGGCCTGAGCCCGAATTCAGGTTTTTCCTTAGGGAAGAATATTCAGCAAGGATGCCTCTGATCAATTCACTTCTTTGCTGGTCTGGAAGATTGGGGAGGGTTATAAGGGCCAACATAGAGGAAACCGAATTGTTCAGGGTGTGCCTTGTAAAATGGAAAAGCGGCTCACGCATCTTTGTAGGGAGGCACAAATCCTCTTTTGGGGCCCTGTGCCTCAGGTCCCTGCTGCCCATCCTTACAGGCGGCGGCATTTGAACGGCGCTTAGTTTCCGCATGCGGGGATTGGGTCGCGAAAGAAATAAAAAAGTAACAAAAAGTGCGGGGCAGGGGCAGGCTGGCTGCTGCCTTTTACCAATACTGGAGGTTCTCGTCCACTGCTTCCCACCAGCTCCGCACTATGCCCCTTACTTTGGAGCGGATTTCAGAACGGTCGGCAATTGAGTAGAGGAACTCATAGCCCCCTCTTGGGCGGTTGCGCTGGGAACGGAAAAGCAGGCCTTTCCCAACAAGCTTCAGTGAGGCTTTCTGCACGGTTGTGCGGTCCAGGCCTGTTTTTTTGGAAAGCTCCGCAAGAGTTATCTCCTTTTTCAGGGCCATGTATTTCCTGAATACCCTGTACTCTGCCTTGGTAAGGCCCAGGGAGCATTTTACCACTTCGTCCAAATCAATCCGCTTGCATGCAAATTCCATGCCTAACACCTATGCTATTTTATAGAACATATGTAATTTAAAAATAATCGAACTAGTGCAGGAGAATGCCCGAAAACAGAACACCCGGAACCGTTTAATCATTTTTCTTCTAGAGTGGTGCATGGAGAAACTCTACAGGCTTTTGTACCCTATGAGAATTGTGCTTATTACCAGCAGAAGAGGGCAGGAAGACAACATAATGGCTGCGGCATGGTGCTTCCCGCTTTCCAGGGACCCGCCGCTCTTTGGTGTTTCGCTTACGGGTTCGCGGCATTCTTACCCAATGATTAAGGAAGGGGGGTGCTTTGGCATAAACCTGGTTGCCCCGGAGATGAAGGAGGCTGCGCTCCTTTGTGGGACTAGGAGCGGGCGTGATGTGGACAAGTTTGCGGAAAGCGGGCTTGCAAAAGAGGAGGGGGAGAAGATTGATTGTGCGCTTGTGGGTGAATCCCCTGTGAGCATTGAGTGCAGGCTCGCTGATGTGGTTAAGACCGGAGACCATTACCTGGTGGTGGGTGAGGCAGTGAACGTGACAAAGAGGCGCGAGGCAAAGGGGCTTTACCAAAAGGAAGGAAGAGATTGGGTGGAAGTGTAGCGCGCTTTATTTTTTTTCCTGGGCTGCCTTCAGCACATTCTTCATCAGGCATGCAACAGTAAGCTTGCCGACACCTCCGGGAACCGGGGAAACCCTTGCTTTCTTGCTTACTGTTTCGAAATCAACGTCGCCTGCTAGCTTGCCTTCTATGCGGTTTATTCCAACATCAATTACTGCTGCTCCTTCACGTACCATTTCTCCGGTAATCAGCTTGGGCTTGCCTACTGCCACTACAAGGATTTCTGCGCGCCTTGTGTGCTCCGCAAGGTCCTTGGTCCTGCTGTGGCAGGTTTCAACAGTTGCATTTGCATTTAGCAAAAGCGCGGACATGGGCTTCCCGACCATATTGCTTCGCCCCACAACCACTGCGTTTTTTCCTGCAGTTTCGATTTTGTAGTGGGACAGCATTTCCATTACGCCCAGGGGGGTTGCTGGAACAAAATGGGGGTCCCCTGCAACAAGTTTGCCAAGATTGAGCGGATGGAGGCCATCCACGTCCTTTTCTGGATAGATAAATTCCAGGACTTTTTCTGCATTTATCTGAGGGGGGAGCGGAAGCTGCACTATGAATCCATGCACAGAAGAATCAATATTGAGCTGATGCACGAGTTCAAGGAGCTCGGCTTCGGTTGCGGTTTCGGGGAGATGGTGCTCGGTTCCCTTTATACCTGCTTCCTCTGCACGCTTTATCTTGCTTGAAACATAAACCTTGGATGCAGGGTCGTCTCCTACACGCACGATTGCAAGGCCCGGGGAAAATCCGAGCTCTTCCACTCCTTCCTTTACCTCTTTCAGTATCCGGTCTGCCACGGGCTTCCCTTCGAGTGCCATGTGCAAATTAGCGCTTAAGGGGTTAAAAGGGTTAGTGGGGAACGGTGTGTGCAAATATGTAATATTTAAAAACAATATTAACCATATACTATAAACATGCCTGAATGTCCCATAGAAAAAGCGCAAGCCGGAGTCCTGATGCGGATTGCAGAAAGCGGAAAGGATGCTGCGCCTGTTCTTTCAGAGATTTACCTTTCAGATGAAATTGTCCGCGCAGCAATGAAAGGGCTTGTTTTCGAGAATGTTGGCAACTTTGCAAGGAGCATGGTTGTTGGGATAATAGGGGAATGTGGAGGATTGGGGGATATGGAGAATGTGCTGATGCACCTGCTGGGGCATGAAAAGGGGCTGCAGAGGGAAAAATACAGGAAAAACGGGCTGGATAGCTTAGGGACACCCCTGATCATCCACCATGCGGACAAATCAGGCACAGTGAGGGAAAAGGCAGTTTTTGCAGTTGAGAGGATACTCAGGGAAAACGGAACCGTTGCCACAACAGAAACCGAAAGGGCCCTTGTAAAATGCGCGCTACTCGACCCCTCAGAAAAAATTAGGGTTGCCGCAGCAAGGGTTGTGGGCAGGCATGGGAAAGCAATAGCATTCAACCACCTCCTGACTTTCATGATAAATGCTGAAAAAGCAAATGAGAAACTAGTTGTTCGGAGAGGGAAGGAAGCAGTAGCAGTAATGGTGGAGAACATGAAGGCAGAAAGGCCAAGGGGGAGCCTCCTGAAGCCCCTTATGGGGCTTTCAAATGCAAGCCCGGAAATGTGGGCTTTTGCAGAAAAAACAATAATGGAGCTTTTTTACGGGTCAGGCTTTAAAAGAGATATACAGGTCATGGCAGTGCGTGAAAAAATAAAGCTGGACGACCAGGGAAAAAAGAAGGACAGGGTTGCAATAGAAAGGCTGGGTTCACTTTTGGAAGAAATGGGGGAAGACCCCACTACCCCGATTAAAAGAAAAAAGAAAATGACTTCAGAGGAAGAGCTTGACTGCGGGGAACTCATGAGGCCCCCTGCAAAAATGGGAAGGGCAAGGGGGAATGATGAGCCGGTGGAGGTCCCCCGGGGGCCCGTAGTAACTGCAATGCTCCGTGCAGGGAAGGCAGTCAAAAAAGTATTTGTCAGGGGGACCCATAAATAGGGAACTTGCCCATAAGCTCTTTCACTTCTGAATTTATTCTGGAGTGGAGGGCTTCGTCCTCCGGGTCCTCAAGCGCCCTTGAAAACATTTCTGCAACTATCTTCATCTCCTGTTCCTTCATTCCGCGGGTGGTTGCTGCAGGTGTCCCGAGGCGGATTCCGCTTCCTACAAATGGCTTTTCTGTATCATAGGGAATTGTGTTCCTGTTGCAGATTATCCCTGCATTCTCCAGGGCGTTCTGGGCGATTTTGCCGTCCAGTCCCTTGGATTTTACGTCCACAAGCAGGAGATGGTTGTCCGTGCCCCCTGAAACAAGGCGGAAGCCCTGGTTTGCAATTGCTTCTGCAAGAGCTTTTGCATTCTTTACAATCTGGGAAGCATACTCTTTGAATTCAGGCTGCATTGCGTTATGGAAGCAGACTGCCTTTGCTGCAGTTATGTGGTCCAGGGGGCCTCCCTGGGAGCCGGGGAAAACGCCCTTGTTTATCAACTTGCAGTGTTCTTCCTTTGCAAGTATTATTGCGCCCCTGGGGCCGCGGAGTGACTTGTGCGTAGTTGTAGTGATTACATCTGCATATGGGCCCGCGGGCATGTGCGCGCCTCCTGCAATAAGGCCTGCAATGTGCGCAATATCGCAGAGGAGGTATGCTCCGCACGCATCTGCAATCTCCCGGAACCTGTCAAAGTACACTGTGCGGGGGTAGGCTGTGTAGCCGCACACAATCATTTTGGGCTTCACTTCTTTTGCCTGCTCCATTATTGCTTCGTAATCTAGCTGCTCGGTATCCTTGTCCACCCCATAGCTTACAATGTTGTAGAGCTGGCCGGAAAAATTCACCGGGCTTCCGTGGGTAAGGTGCCCTCCCTGGTCCAGCTTCAGCCCCATAAAGGTATCTCCTTCCTTCATCAGGGCCCGGTAGGCCTCGAAATTTGCAGAAGAGCCGGAATGGGGCTGCACATTTGCGCATGGCATCCCGAAAAGCTTGGATGCGCGCTCTATTGCAAGTATTTCAATCTGGTCTATAAATTCGTTTCCTGCATAGTATCGCTTTCCTGGGTACCCTTCGGAGTATTTGTTTGTGAGCACTGAGCCTGAAGCTTCAAGCACCTCTTCCGGGGCATAATTCTCTGATGCAATCAGGTCCAATGTGTCTTTTTGCCTCTGCAGTTCTTTTTCAACAAGCGAAAATACCTCTGGGTCTTTTTTCTTTAATGACATGAAAATCCTCCCAGAATAGTTTCTCATGCTTAACTATTTAAAGAATAGGCTTCAAATATCGCGCATGCTCAACACAACGGCTAATGAAACAGTGGCTGCGGCTTCACCATTGTCTGAGTTTGCAGCTCCCTATGTATCAGAATATGCGGGTGTCATTCCAGGTGGGGAGGCAACTCTCTCTGTAATTGCATTTGCGATCCTTGCAGTTATTTTTTATAGTGTGGTTATGGCAATCTTCCAGACCATCAAAATGATGACCAGGAAGACAAAAACCACCCTGGACGACCATCTCATAAAAAACCTGAGGAGGCCCATGAAATGGATTTCAGTAATACTTGCAGCATACCTCTCGCTGCAGCTATTCTACCCTGATTTTAACCTATGGGGGCACAGTCTGGACAACCTATTCACAATAATGTTCCTTATCGTGGGGACCTACACCGTGAATGCATTGTTCAGCGCATTCATGGGATGGTATGCAGAAGAGATGGCGCCAAAAACAGACAGCAAGTTTGATGATGAAATCTTCCCGCTTTTCAAAAAAATAGGGAGTGCGCTTATCTACGTAATAGGTTTGACCATTGTACTGAGCACGATGGGGATAGAGGTTTCCGCTTTGATTGCGGCCCTTGGGGTTGGGGGTCTTGCAGTCGCGCTTGCCCTGCAGGATACGCTTGGAAACTTCTTTGCGGGAGTGCACCTCCTTGCAGACAGGCCTGTGCGCCCTGGGGACTACATCAAGATAGACGGGACAGATGTAATTGGAACAATCGAGGAAATTGGGTGGAGGAGTACAAGGATCCGCACCTGGGACAACAATATCGTATACGTCCCCAACTCCAAGATGAGCGCAAGCATCATTATCAACTACTTCAACCCGCAGGAAGAGATGGGCTATGCTATGACCTTTGGGGTAAGCTACGATGATGACCCTGAAGAAGTGATAGATGCACTTAAGGAAGCCCTTGCCCGGACATCAGAGGAAACAGGAAAGATTGTGGAGGCAGAGTCCTCTACAGTAAGGGCAGATTCCTTTGGGGATAGTTCAGTGAACTACAAGGTAATTGTGAAAATCCCTGTTTATGGGGACAGGTTTGGCGTGCACGGAGAGATGGTAAAGCAGATATTCTACGTGTTCAAAGAAAGAGGAATAAGCATACCTTACCCGACTACCACTGTGTACATGCACGAAGAAGAAAAGGGGAAAAAGGAAACGAGGCCCAAGGGAAAGAAGAAAAAGAAGGCTTAAGGGGATTATTCCTCTTCATCCCCTGATTTCCTGAAAAGCTTCGTAATCTTTCTTTTTATTGTTGTTGGGATAGGTACAGCCATGTCCATGAACTCTACAGTGAGCTCATCCTTGTTGTCATCGATTTTTGTGACCTTGGCCTTGTCTCCCTTGAAAGCGCCGCTCTTGATTTCCACGATGTCCCCAATTTCGATTGTGAGGGCTGCGGGCTTCTCTGCAGTAACCATCTTTTCGACTTCCGCGAGTTCGATTGGCTGCTTGAGTATGCCTTTTACGTGGCGCGTCTTCTGGGCAAGGTGCACGGCGTCATTCTCTGTTGCAGCTTCCACGAACAAATAACCCTTTACGTTCTCCGGGACAAGTATTGAGTAGATTGCAAGCTTCTGTGCTTTTGACTTCTTCTCAAGCATCTGGGAAACGATTTTTTCCTGCCCGGTTGTTACCCTGAATATGTATATCACGCGCTCACCTAGATTACGGTGAAAATCAGGTACATCACCATTCCAAAGGTGCCGATGAAAATCATTCCAAGGCCGGTTACCTTGAGTATCTCATCTATTTCCTTTTTTGTAGGCTTCCTTGCGATATGAAGTATTCGCATGCACCTGTTGATGAAAGTCATAGATACCATTTTTTTCACCCGATTATGTCCAAATCTATCT
This sequence comes from Microcaldota archaeon, assembly GCA_014727975.1. Taxonomy (GTDB): domain Archaea; phylum Micrarchaeota; class Micrarchaeia; order Anstonellales; family Bilamarchaeaceae; genus CAIKOA01. The sequence goes on from WJMK01000021.1 coordinate 16,902, forward strand.
CCTCAAGCCCTTCCGGGGCTTTCTCCTGGATTCCATACTTGGGGAATTTTACCCCCCCAAGCACCACGAGGACTTTTATGGATGACTTCTTGAGGTCATCCTCAACCCTTGCGCCCCAGATTATGTGGGCATTGGGGTGTATCCTCTTTGCGGTTTCAGAAACTATCAGCTCTGCTTCTTTGAGGGTCATGTCTTCCCCTCCAACCACGTTTATAAGTGCGCGGTTTGCGCCCTGGATTTCAGAATCCAGGAGCGGAGAATTGAGCGCCGTTTCAATTGCAATTGTGGAGCGCTCTTCGCTCTTTGCATCAATCGATGCCTCTCCCAGGCCGATTACTGCATAGCCTGCATCTGAAAGGATTGTCTTGAGGTCTGCAAAATCAACATTCATCATGCCTGAGCAGGTAATGAGCTCTGCAATCCCTTTCACCGAGCCTGCAAGAACCTCATCGCATACCTTGAATGCTGTGTTGAGCGGGAGGTCAGGGGCAATTGAAAGCAGCTTGTCGTTCCTTATTACAATGAGGGTATCAGTATATTTGCGGAGTTTCTCAAGGCCCTGAAGCGCATTCTCCATCCTGATTCTTCCTTCTGAAGAGAATGGGAGGGTAACTACCGCGATTGTAAGTGCGCCCAGCCCTTTTGAAATCTCTGCAATCAGCGGGGCTGCGCCTGTGCCTGTGCCTCCGCCTAGGCCACAAGTTATGAATACCATGCTTGCGCCTGAAAGCGCTTCTTTTATCTCCTCTGTGCTTTCTTTTGCTGCGTTTAGCCCAATCTCAGGATTGCTTCCTGCGCCCCTTCCCTTTGTAAGCTGCTTTCCAAGCAGCACTTTTCTGTTTGCCCTGACCTTAAGGAGGTGGTGGGCATCGGTGTTCATGCCTACAAGGTTCATGTCGCTGATTCCAAGCTCAAAAAGCCTGTCCAGAGTATTTGAGCCGCTCCCGCCTGCCCCTGCAACAAACACTTTGGGCTTGCTCTCTTCTATGAATTTGAGTATTTCCTCATCATCGGATTTCGGCTTCTGGCTGCCTGTGAGCTCTTTTGCAAGTTGAGCATTCGTAGCAGGCTTTGGAGAAGGCTTTGGCTCTTCTTTTGGGGCCTCTTCCGTCTGCGGTGTAGTGGATGGTGCAGGCTGAGGGGCAGGGGTCTCCGGCTGCTCACCTGTGCTTGGCTGAGTTTCCCCTTTTGCCTCTTCCGGCTTGGGGTGGTTGCCGGATTGCTGGTTCATTATCTGCTGCGCTACTTCTTTTGCAGCCTGCGCTTCTGCGGCTTCATCGTCTGTCAACATAAACACCTCTAAGAAGTAAGTGCTGTATAAATAAGGAGAAATATTTATAAAGTAGGGAGAAAGGGAGGTGCTATCCAGCGGAAGGAACGTGTTTGCAGAGCTGCACGTAGAGTTCCTCTCCCCTGTTTCCAGGGACCTCCATAAACCAGTTCCGGGTTATGCCTCAGAACCTCTTCATCTTTATATGGACCGTTGGCTTTCCCTGGATTTTCCTGTATTTCATGCTAGTTATGGTATCGAAATGCACAACTGAAGAGCCCCTTAGGTTGGAATCTCCCCCAAAATCATAAATCCACTGGAAAATGCGGGTAAGCAGGCCGGAAGAAAAGAATATTTTCCTCTTAATCTTCTGCTCAGTGAAATCTATTTATTGTATATTGGTACTCATCAACAAGTGAACCCAAGCCAAGGGTAAGCCCCACAATGATAAACGCTGCCCCTGAAAAAACAATGAGCACGATGCCCAATATAGCAATGTCCGGGAACAGGAGCAGGGCAACTCCGGACAAGAAGAGTATTGCTTCAAATAAGAAAAGGGGCCCAAGCCAGGATGGGGCTTCGAGCGGCCTTACGGAATACTCTATTTTCTCCATGTGCCCTCACGGGGATTCGAACCCCGGTTCCAAGCTCCGCAAGCTCGTGTCCTGTCCAGGCTAGACTATGAGGGCGGCAAAGACTAGTTGGCGTGAGCCAACTAGGGATGTGGCCATATGCCACTTGACCAGCGCTTCTGAGCTACGGTTCGGCTCAAGCTGAGTGACTATTGGTTGAGCCAGAAAGGGTTTAAATTGATTTGTAAAAATGGGATAGATACCACATTTAAATACTTTTCCACACCCCTAATAAGTATAATGTCCAAACAGAACAGAGGAGGGAAAATCCACAGAGTAAAAAAAGCAGTAGCTGCAGTTGTGCTTAGCGCTGCTGCCGGGGGTGCGGGTTTCGCGCTTGGAAACCAGTTTACCCGGCTTTTGGAAGAAAGAAAAGCGCCTGTTTCTGCAAAAGAAGAATTCAGGAAAGCAAAGCCTCCTTCTGAAGGCAGGATGGATGCTCCTGGCACTGGATGGAAAATTGATGCTGGAATCCGGGATGCGGGAGCTGAACCGAGAGAATCACCTGATGCCGGAAGCCCTGAAGAAGATGCAGGGGCGGAGGTTGCTGCCCCGGTAGACGCAGAAGATGCAGGGGGAAGGGGGAAAAAGAGAAACAGGAAAAAGAAGCAGATGGATGAAGAGCGCTTGTTTAGGATGATGAGTGAGCCCAGGGGCATGGGATATGAGGGTGGGGAACTCTCCTGCGGCACCATACAGGAAAACCTTGCAATGATACGTGCTGCCAAGGCGGGGAAGGGTGCTGAGATGAAACGCTACCTTGAAGAAAAGAGGGAACGGGAAGAGAAAAAGGAAAACGCAAGGCAAGAGCTTCAGGAGATACTTGAAAGGAACAGGGGCGAGGTGAAAATCGAGCCTATGGGACCGCCCCCAAAAAGGAAAACGGTGGCTCCTGAAAGTGTGGACCTCCCGGGCCCGGTGCCCAGAAGGAAAAGGCCTGAAAGGCCTGTGGATTCTGAGGATGGTCCCCTGGAATCCTGCCCGTTTTGAAGCAGGACATAACTTTAAAAAGAAGAGTCTCCTTAATCCAATAACTTTTTTGGTTGGTTGATATGGCTAAAAGATGTTCAACATGCGGAAAGATGGCAAACAAGTTTGCCGAGTTCCCCTGCCCCGGGTGCGGAGAGCATATAGTGCGCTGCTACCACTGCAGGGAGATAAGGAATAAGTACACCTGCAAATGCGGGTTTGAAGGGCCATGAGGTGTTAACTATGGGACAAGTGGCAGTAACGATAAAGGTTTACCCGGAAAACCCGGATAAGCTTGAAGATGTAAAGGCAGCAGTCAGGAAGATTGTGGATGTTGTGAAAGTTGCGGAAGAGCCGATCGGGTTCGGGCTTGTGGCTGCAGTAATTACATTTACTATGGAGGATGCAGGCGGGCTTGATGAGATCGAAGAGAAAATTGGCTCCCTGCCCGAAGTAAGCCAGGTCCAGGTATCTGGAGTGGACAGGGTTTAGTGCTTTTCCTCTATTATTGTTTTCTTCTTTTTCTCTTTCCTTATAAACAGGAAATAAACATATGCGGCAAGCCCAATTATGAAGAGTATTCCGGTAATGTAGGCAAGAGTTGGCTCGTCCTTTGAATCAATTGTGAAGCTTTCGGTTTGGTAGCCCGGGCGCGCCACTTCTACTTCCTGGATGCCTGGGGGAAGGGACACTGTTATGTTTCCGTCTCCCTGGAATTCCTGTCCCCCTGCAGTAAGCTCTACTCCGCTTATTGGGGCCCCGCTTGAATCAACAACCGCTATCTGGAACTCCGTATTTGCCCTTACTGAGGAGGGGTAGAAAACAGTCATAATCTCTTCTGCTGTGCCCTCTATGTGCACAACTGAAATCTTTGTATAGGGCTCTGTTTCAATTCCTGTGGAATCAGAAACCCTGCATTCGACATCCAGAACCCCATAAGGGTAAACTGAAGTGTCCATATCATAGGACCATCTTATGCCCTCTACTGGAATCCATTCTCCTTCCCCTATCCTTATTTCAGTTGATGGGGTGCCATATGCTGAATAGCTTAGCCCCTTAACCGTAATTTCGGCATCGCTGAGCTGCTCATCCATCTCAGGGTAAAGTATGCTGCAGGCTTTTGAGGAATCAATTCCATAAAGGCGCCCCTCTTCTGTTCCGACAATTACATCTGCATTGAACATATTCGGGGGGCTCGGCCAGTCCAGGAATGCGTGCTTGAAAAGTATTGAGCCATTATAGGTGTCCAGCGCATAAAGGCTCTTTGTTGTTGTAAGGTAAAGTACGTTTGAGCCAGGGGAGGTGGAGAGGAACATCTTGTGGGTGACCCTTCCATCCACTTCGGCCTCCCACTCAACCTCATTATCAGAAATTGCATAAACATGGTTTGCTGAAGTCCCTACGATAACCTGCCCAAGATTTACGACAGGGGTTGTGCTGATCTGCTCAAAAAGGTTCGTGGCTGACTTCACATTCCCATTAAGCATATCCAGGCCATAAAGTATTCCTTCGCTTGTGCCCAGATACAGGGTATTTGCTGAAAGGGTTGGCGGAGCATCCCATGTATGCCCGATTTCCTTTTTCCAGAAAAAAGTGCCTGTGGTCCTTACCGCATAAATATAATCTCCATAGCCGAAAACCAGGTAATTCGGGGTAGCAAGGGGCGCGGTTATTGGGTGGGACAGGGTTGAAGGAGAATTATCATCTTCTTCCATTCCAGGCATAAAGTTCCAGGAAAGAGTCCCGTCTGAGTTCAGGGCCTGTATCCCATTATCATCAGCAACATAAATCTTGTCTGAAGCGGCAACTGCTCTTATTCCGGGGAGTTCTGTTTCCCACTGTAGGCCTCCGTACTGGTCAAGGGCATAAACCTTGTTTTCAGTCGCAACGATTATGCTGCTTCCAAAGGAAACAGGGTCGCACACAAGTGCTCCATCCACCGAGTATGACCATTTTATGAAAGGCGGCTCCACGGCGTAAACCTTGCCGTCAGTTGTTCCTGTTATTATCCTGGAGCCGAAAACAAGCGGCTGCGTATCCACCCCTGCCCCCGTATCAACCTTCCAGGCTTCCCCTGCAAAGCAAAGGGAAAAGAGCAGGAGAAGGACTATTGCACGCTTCATTTGCCCGCCACTGCTGAATCGTGCTTTCCGTCATCTATTTCCCGGATTACTGTCCGTGCGTCTTTGCCGTCTATTGTTATGCCCATGCTCTTACAGGTCCCTGCAGCTTCCTTCAGGGACTCCTTAAGGTTCCTGCCAAGGGTAATCTCATGCTTCTTTTTTGCAATCCCTATGAGCTTTTCCAGGGAAATGTCCCCCACTGCATCAGGGGTCCCTGCACCCTTGTCAATTCCTGCCTCTTTCTTGATCATGTCTGAAATCTTCTCTGCCATGAATACCAACTCATCACTATATGTTCCTACTTTTTTTAAGATAATTTTAAAGGGTTTGCATCAGCGGAAGATTTCAGCTACAAATAAAAACGCAGTGGGGGAGATATGTCCCTATGCCAGGAAAATACCCCACAGTAGGATTTGAAACTGAATTCTTTACGATTAATGAAAGGGGGAATCTGGTCAATAAAGTTGATTGGCTGATGGCCTTGCTCAAAACAAAGCGCCGTGTGCACAGCCACTTGAGGGAGGAAGTTTTCCATTCTATGCTTGAGATAGGTGCGCACCCAGGAAGGAGCATGGCAAAAGTATGGAGCAGGTACCTGGAGAACCTGCAAAAAGTCATCGATACTGCTGAAGAAGACGGCCTGAGGCTCCTGCCACTCAGCACTTACCCTGGAAAATCCAGGCCAAAAATGCGGAAAAGGGCGTGGTATGCTGCACAATCAAAGTTTTTGGGGAAACAGCTTTTTTCGCGGGCGATACGGATTTGTGCATTCCATTCCCACTATTCCCTGCCCAAAGGGGTCATTGGAAAGAACATCAGGCAGATACGCAGGCTGCGGTACTCCAGGGCAAAAGACATTTTCCTGAACCAATACAACTTTCTTGTGGCGACTGACCCTGCATGCATAACCTTTTGCCAGTCATCTCCTTATACTGAGGGAGAGCATTTTGCCAAGGATTCCAGAACCATGCTTTACAGGGACATGGCATTGGAAGAAAAGGGAAAGCAGGTATATGGGCTTTTTGAACAGCACCCTCTTTTTGGGGGGTTGCCCAATTACGAATATACGCTGGCAGACCTGAGGAACATGTCTGCAAAAAGAAAGCGCAAATTCCTGGAGATGATGCGTGCCAAGGGGCTGGAGGTCCCTGCTAAACTCCGGAACCGCTCGGACCTCAGGTTCATGTTTGGAGCAGTAAGGGTAAACAGGGTGGGTACAATTGAGTACAGGGGCACGGACATGAATTACCCTTCATACATGCTGGCCACAAGCTACCTGATTAAGCTGGCATTTGATGAAATCAAGAAGCAGAATCTCCAGATGCTGCCTTCTGACATTGGGCTGACAGAACCATTCAAACGCGAGGGAGATACTGTTTACCTGCCCCCGTTTTACCAGGTAAAGCGGCTCGAGAGGCTCTCTACCCTGCGGGGGATGATGAGCAAAAGGCTGGCAAATTATTCTTCTGCACTTGTTTCGTTTGTCCTGAGAACTGCAAAGCGCAAGGACATGAAAAGGCTTGCGCCCATATCCCATATGCTGCAGACGAAAAAAACAATTTCTGACGAAATTTTGGAGTACGTTAAAAAACAGGGATATGAAACAGGCAAAGTGCCGAATGAAGTGCTGGCCCAAGTTTCACTGGATTCTTCAGTCCGGCTTTCTAAAGACGTGGAAAAGACTTTGAAGTTGCTCTCGCGTTAAGCTTGTTTCAGTATTTCTTTTACTTCTTTCGCATCTACGCGGAGCCTGTAGTTCTTCATTATTTCCCCCATATCCCTGTTGTGCTTCCCAACAAGCTCCTTCAGCTCCTCCCCTGTAATCCTGCGGAGGTTTTTTTCTTCCAGGATTTCCTGGACCTGCTTGTCTTCTGCCATTCCGGGGAGAATTTCAACTATTGCGGACTTTACGAACTCTCCATTGAGGTAATGCTCAAAAAGAGTTGTGAGGGCAGGCTCAGGGTTCTTGAGTTCTGTCCCCTCCCTGCGCAGGGCAACCAGGGTATCCTCAAGCGTGGTTGCGGCAAGCATTGGCTCCACGCCCATCTCCACAAACTTTTCAAAGAGCTTTAGGTGCTTGGATTTCAGCATGCGCTTTGCCATTTCCGGGTTGAGGAGTTCCTTGAGCTTCCTTTCCTTTGCTTCCAGCCCTTCTCCTGCCTGCTGCAGCGCTTCCTCCAGCATGGTGTCTGTGATGTTTATGGGATGGGTATCTGTTTCCGGGTACATGCGGGCTTTTCCAGGGAGCGGACGCATATACGAAGTTGTGCCGTCCGGGTTTACCCTGCGTGTCTGGCCAGGGACTTCTCTAATGGCTGCACGCTCTGCAACCCTTGCAAGGGCCATCCTTGCCTGGCCTTCTTCCGCAAGAACAAGCACGAATGCATCCTTTTCTGCTGTTGAAAGTAATTCCCGCACCCTGGCCTGCTCTTCTTCGCTTATACCATATTTGGAAGGCTCCTCGTCGCTGTGGATTATCCCTTTTACTCCTGCGGTTTTTGCATAGTCCGCAAGCTCTGTGCCGTAGCGCTTCCCCGGCTGGAGCTCTGTGCCAAGCACTCCTTTGTGTGAGTCCAGCTTAAAGCCCATTACTCTTTTTCCGGAAACCAGGCCGCGGTTTATGAATGCGGAATCGGTGTTTGAGAAAATGTTGCTCAGGTCAATTATCCTTGGATTTTCTTCAGGCTTGATGGGCTTCAGGGTTTGGAGAATGGAAAGTAGCTTCTGCTGCCTCCCTACCTCAATCTCTACGATGCGGGGTATGAGCTTGAGGTCCTGGACTCCCTTTATTTCCACACGCGCACCCTCAGGGATTGAAATGTTCACATCCTGGCGGATTGTTCCTAAGCCACGGGCAGCTTTTCCTGTAGCGCGGAGGACCATTCCTATTTTTTCTGCAACTTCTTTGCAGTGCTCACCGCTTACAATATCCGGGGAAGTTGCAAGCTCTATCAGAGGTATTCCGAGGCGGTCCAGGCGGTAGTGCTTCATCCCATCTTTCTTTGTTTCGATTATGCCTGCACTTTCTTCCTCTATTGCTATGGTGTCTATCCCTACCTTCCCCCGGGAAGTTTCAATAAATCCATTAGTTGCAAGCAGGGCGGTGCGCTGGAAGCCTGATGTGTTGCTTCCATCCACCACAATCTTGCGCATTACATGGACCTGGTCTGCAGCCCTCATCCTGAGTTGCTGGGCAACACCCAATGCAACAAGAAGGGCTTCCTGGTCCATGGGCAATGGGGGCTCCTCATCGGTTTCCACAAGGCAGCAGTTCTTCCTGAAAACATCATATTCAAAATCAAGCTGCTTCTCCTGCTCCAGGCGGGCTGCGCGGTCAAGCTCTCCCATTTCTGATTCGCTTGCGCGCAGATTGCGGATTATCCGCAGGTCCGGATTTTCTTCTTCTGTGAGTGTGGAAGGGCAGCGGCAAAACAGCTTTCCTGTGTCCAGGCGCTGGTGGATTTCTATTCCACACTTTAGCTCCTGTTTCTCCATTCAGGCCACCTCCTCAAGTGTGCTCCTGCTGCTTATTTCCCCTGCAACTGGAGCAATCATTTCCTCTGCAGCCTTCTTTGGGTCTTTTTCATGCCCCAGCACCCAGCAGAGCTTTGCGTATGCGGCTTCAGGAGTCCAGTCTGCCCCGCTCCCGATTACCCCTGCTTCCTGGAGCAGCCTCCCTGCAGTATAAACATTGAGGTTTACTCTTCCGTAAATGCACTGGCTGGCCATTGCTACAGGGATTCCGGAAGCGCAAAGTGCTTCTATTTCCGGGAGCACCCCCTTTACGTGGGGGACATCAAACGGGTCGGTGGAAAAGTGGCCGAGGCCGGTGCCCACCAGCACTACCCCATCGTAATCCGCAAGGGAATCAACCATCTTTGGCTTCAGGCCCGGGTAGGCATAAAGCATTGCAACGTTTTCGTTTACTCTATTATCGAATTTTAGCTTCCCTCCCCTCTTTTTGTAATCGCTTAAAGGCTCAACCATGTCCCTGGTGAAATCTGCCTTTGCAAGCGGGGCTGAGTTTATGGAGCGGAATGCGTTCCTTGCAGAGGTGTGCATCTTGCGCACCGTTGTGCCCGGGTGGAAGTATGCGTAATCATCATTTGTGGTTGCGTGCATGCAGATTCCGACATGGGCAGTGGGGCTGTTTTTTGCAAGGTATGCTGCATTGAGGATGTTATGGCGGGCATCGGTTGAGGGGCGGTCCGGGCTCCTTTGGGCGCCTACGAAAACCACCGGGACCGGGGTATCCCTGAGCATGTAGCTGAGGGCTGCGCTTGAGTAGTGCATGGTGTCTGTTCCGTGGAGGATTACGATGCCCTGTGCTCCCTGCCCGATTTCCTGCTTTACTGCTTCTGCGGCTATGGACCAGTGGGCTGGAGTCATATCCTCAGAGAGCATGGCGAAGAGGGCCTTTGTGTGGAAACTGGAGATTTTTTCTAGCTCCGGAAGATTGCGCATCAAATCTGCGGGGTTGGTGCTGGGGAATACTGCACCTGTTTTGTATTCTACTCTGGAGCATACGGTGCCGCCCATAGAAAGGATTGCAATTTCCCCCCTCTTCTGGGTAATTTCCTTTGGGGGCTTCAGCACATCTACTTCTCCGAGCTCCTCTATGCTCGTGCCCTCCCTTGAAAGGCCGATGTTGTAGCCTGACTCCAGTTTCAGGACTATTGTTTTTTCATTGGACTGGGGGAGGATGAAGCCTTCATAAGTGATTCCTTTTTTATGCAGCTTTACCCGCTTTAACTTCATGAGAATTACCTCATGAAGTATATTCTAGAAGGTTTTTAAGGGATATTGAAAAGG
>WJMK01000022.1 GCA_014727975.1 Microcaldota archaeon
CTTCCCTCTTTCTGCCCTAAAATGAATAACGGGCTTCAGAGCGAAGCTCGCTTAAAACTTCCCCAAAGAGTAGCCGGGGAAGGAGAAGGTGATGAAAAATGGAAAAAGAACAACCAGAATGGGATGAAAGGAAAAGGGCAGATGAAGACTGGGCAAGGGACATCGGAAGATGGTAGGAATGCAGAATTTCAAGAACCTAAGGGTGTATGAAGATGCGTTTAGCCTGTCAAAAGAGCTCTACCAGTTTTTCGATGGCAAGAAGATGTCTTTCCGAACAAAGGAGCAGCTTCTTGCTTCCGCCTCCTCGATTTGCGCCAACCTGGCAGAGATGGCCGCATTTGAGTCTAGGAACCAGATGAGGCAGAAGGTAATCACGTTCATAGGGGAAGCCAACGAAACCGAGTTCTGGCTCAACCTTACGCACGAAACAAAAATCCTTCCGCAAAGGGAGCACCTCCAGTTCATGAACAAGCTGGTCAAGGTGCGTTCTATGCTCTTCAACCTGAAGAAAAACATGGAGGCTGATTGAGATGTAGAAAAAGCCAAAACGCTAGGAAAGTGAGCAGGCTGGCCCAAAGCCGGCCGGCTCTACCCGCGCCCAGGTTTCGTTGGGCGTGCCTAGCGGAGCAAGGATTAAATGAACTTTGGAATAAACTACATTAGTCCATCATTTCGATGGACGAGGTGTCAAAATGAATGCCAAAAAGCAACAAAAACAGAGTAGGAAAAAAGGCACCTCAAAACCCAGAATTGCAGACGTCAAAACTCAAAACACAAAACACGAAACCTACGTTGGCAGTGACGTGCGGTCTGATACATTCTACCCTTTCTTTTTCAGAAAATCTTAGAAACCTCTGAGAAAACTTCGTTTTCTTCTCGTGAACAAAGTTCACGATTCGGTTTCTTCGCATGAGCGAAGCTCACGGAGAAAGGTTCGGTCATTGCGTGTAGCTCCCGGGCCCACTGGCCCGATTTACCGAGCTACACGCAATGAGGTCCACCCAAAGAAAAACGGTTTTCCAGATATTATTCTTTTGGGGCAGGATTAGCAGTGTCAAAAATAATCAGTGCCAGACCCGGATGTATTCTGTTTCGGGTTCCGGGCTTTCTTTGCAAACTAATTTATGCTTTCCACCCGAACAGCACCCATGGACCTTAAAGAAGTAGGAAAGCTTCTCCTCGCAATAATAATTTCCAACCTTGCAGGGGCAATTGGCTCAATTTTCACATTTACTTCTATTGACAGCTGGTATGCAACCCTCATAAGGCCGGAATTCAGCCCCCCGAACTGGGTTTTCGGCCCGGTCTGGACCACCCTCTATGTCCTGATGGGAATCTCACTTTACCTCATCTGGAAAAAATACGAAGAAGGGAAAGACGCAAAGCCCGCGCTTGCAATCTTCTCAGTGCAGTGGGCCCTTAATGCAGCATGGTCCTTCCTGTTTTTCGGGCTGCAGTCCCCGCTTTACGGATTAATCGGGATAATCCCTCTCTGGATTGCAATCGTGCTGATGATAAGAAGCTATTACTCTCTTTCCAGGAATGCGGCACTCCTGCAGATACCTTACCTTTTGTGGGTGTCATTCGCAACAATACTGAATGCTTCGATTTGGATGCTCAATTAATTCATTGCCACTTTCTGCTGCACGGAAGAAAGTAGGAAGGCGCAGGCAAGAAGCAATATTATCGTAGTTCCAGAAGGAAGGTCAAAGAGATATGACAGGTATAATCCGCCCAGGGAAAGGATGATGCTCAGGATAATCGCATAGCCCATCATGCTCAGCAGGCTTGAAGTATATTTGCGCGCAATCGCAGCTGGCAGGGCAAGCAACGCAATAACCAGGATTATGCCCACCGCCTTAATCATCACGACTACGCTAAGCGCTACCATGCACAAAAGAAGAAGATATACAAAACGGGTGTTTATCCCGGAAATCTTGGCAAATTCCTCATCAAACGAAACCGCTTCCAGTTTTTTGTAGAAAAAGAATGCAAAGATGATGATTGCAACATCCATGAGGCCCATAAGCACCAGTTCACCAGAAGGCACGGTGAGTATGTTCCCAAAAAGGTAGCTGAAGAGGTCCGGGGCATACCCGGAGCTAATGTAAATAAATAGGATCCCCAGTGCCATCCCGACTGCCCAGAACATTCCGATTGAAGTGTCTTCGCTAATCCCTGTCTCCCTGGAAATGGTCCCTATCCCGAGTGCGGAGAGGATTGTCCAGGGAATTGCCGTAAGAATGGGGTCAAAGTTCAGGAGATACCCCAGGCCGATTCCCCCGAATGCAGTATGCGCAATTCCACCGCTCAGGGCAACGATGCGCTTCACCACCACATAAGTCCCTACAATTCCGCATGCAATGCTTACCAGGAAGGCCGCAATGACTGCGTTCTGCATGAACTGGTATTGGAGCATTTCGAACATTATTTGTGCCTCCTGAGTACCCTGTGTGGAGTCCCATGTGCGATAAGCTCGATTGGGCACTGGTAAGTCGCTTCCAGGTGTTTTATCCCTTCCTTTGTTTTGCCGTGATAGTAAAGGTTTCCGTTGAGGCAGGCCAGCTTGTCCATATATTCAGTTACTGCAGTAAGGTCGTGCGTCACTATCATTATTGCCATCTTTTCCTTCAGCCTGCCCAGCAGTTCATAAAAGCTCTTTTGCGCATCCGGGTCCAGGCTCGATATAGGCTCGTCCAGGAGCAGCAGTCCCGGTTCGCTCATAAGCGCACGGGCCAGGAGGACCCTCTGTATCTGGCCTCCTGATAATTTTGAAATCTGCCTCTTGGCATACTCTTTCATGCCCACGGTTTCCAGAGCCTCAATCGCGCTGGATTTTTCCTCTTGTCCGTAGGCCCATCCTGGCCTGGCAATGTTTCCTGGCTTTCCTGAGAGCACTACTCCCATTACATCTATCGGAAATTCCCTGTCGAACTTGGAGATTTGGGGAACATATCCCACTTTGCCCCTTCCTGTTTCAGGGGGTTTTCCAAATACCGACACCTTGCCTTTGGTGGGCTGAAGCAAGCCAAGAATGATTTTGAGCAGGGTGGTCTTGCCGCCTCCATTGGGGCCTATCACCCCAACCAGGTCGCCTTTTTTCACGCTAAGGGTTATATCCCGGAGCACGGGTAGTGAATCATAGCTGAAAGAAACCTTTTTCAGCTCAACAACTTCTTCCATGGACTCCCTTCCCGAAAAAAGAATAAAAAGGATTAGTTTGCAGCATCCCTAGCTGCTGCAAATGCATCTGACACATTCTGCATGTTTTCCAGGTAGTTTTTGCCCAATGGGTCGATGAGGACCACCTGCCCCCCTATTTCGGATGCCACTGTTTCAGCACTGGAAGTGCTGAATTGGGGTGAGGCAAATACAACCTTTATCCTGTGTTCTTTGGCCGTATCCACAACATGCTGGAGGCTTTGGGCCGTAGGCTCCTTGCCGGCTTCTTCTATCGCTACCTGCTCAAGCCCGTAATCTCGGGCAAAGTAACCCCACGCGGGATGGAAAACTATGAACTCTCTGTCCTCGCTTCCCTCAAGCGTATTGCTTATGCTTGAATCCAGCTGGTCCAGCCTGGAGATGTACGCATCTGCATTTGCCCGGTAATATTCAGCATTATCCGGGTCCTCCCCGGCAAGTGCTTCATACATGTTTTCTACCATGACTTTTGCATTCTTCGGGGAGTTCCAGATATGTGGGTCGAGGCCAGTGTGCACATGTTCCTCTTCGTGCTCATGCTCTTCTTCCCCCTCGTGCTCTTCATGTTCATGGTGTTCATGCTCTTCCATTTCAATAAGGGCAATTCCGTGAGATGTATCTATAATCTTTAAATTAGGGTTCACTCCCTGGATGTCCTCCATCCAGGCCCTCTCAAATTCCACCCCGGACCCAACTTTGAAATATAATGAAGCTCCTGCAACTTCTTCAAGCTGTGAAGGGGCGGGCTCATAGCTGTGGGGGCTTGCCCCTGGAGGCACCATTACAATTACATCTGCTTTATCCCCAACCATCTCTTCAGCAAATTCTGCCTGGGGAAGGAGTGTAACAACTACCTTCATTTTACCTGTGCCTTCTGCTGGAGCGGCACATCCAAAGAGCAGGAGGGCCACCGCAAGGGTCACGAAAATAATTTGTTTTGAGTACATCTAAATCCACCTTATTCTGGAAGAGGCAGATGTTTATTAAATCTTTTCATCAAAATTATTAACTATGGGGAGTTCCAAGGCTTTATTTACTAAAAACATTCTTTCCGGAAAGGGAAACGCAAGCCTTGTATCCGGAGCTTTATTCGGTTTGGGCAGCTTTGCATGCCCCTGTCCCTTCTGCATAATTTCCACAGTAACACTGACGCTTAACGGCTTGCGCGAAAAACTTGGAGTGGAATTATGGAGATAATCAGCGTTTCCATGGACAAGGACCAACTAGAGGAACTGAACAAAATACAGCAGAAACTCGGCTTCAGGAGCCGCTCCAGGCTCTTCCGCGCAACCATAGATTCCATGCTCAATGAGTATAATATGCTTGAGTCCAGGCGGGGACACACTGATGCGGTGTTCACGGTAACGCATGCTTCCCATGGCACGGATTCTCTGGGCAGGCTACTGGAGGAATTTGAGGATGTAATAACAACAGAAGTTCACCAGCACCACAATAACATATGCCTCAGGGTCCTAATCAGCTGCGGGGATGCAAAAAGGATAAAAGAGCTGTTTTCCCACCTGAAGCGCAATAAGGGGATGCGCTCAGTCCAGGTTTCCGTCCTGTAGAAATCTTTTTATTCCATGTCACAGAGGGATTCCCATGGCGGAACTTCTTTCATTCCTGATAGTCATCTCTGCAGGCCTTTTTCTTTCGGAGTTCCTCAAAAAGTTCCATCTCCCTTATGTAGTTGCATTAATACTCACAGGAATAATCATCGGCCCCTTTGCCCTGGACCTGATAGTAATAGATGAAACAATTGATTTTCTTGGCTCAATAGGCCTGGTTTTCCTGATGTTCATGGCAGGCCTTGAAATAAAGCTCTCCAGCTTCAGGAAAATAGTGGGCAGCGCAGCCAAGTTTTCACTTCTAAACGGAATCCTACCAATGTGTGTCGGTTTCCTTGTTGCCTCTTACCTGGGATATGGCCTGGTGGGCTCATTCATGCTAGGGATAATATTTGTATCCTCCTCAATCGCAATAGTGCTTCCGGTGATGGAGGCACAGGGGCTGATGCAGATGAAGCTCGGCCGCCTTATAGTTTCAGGGACAATTCTTGAGGATGTTTTCAGCCTGCTGATGCTTTCATTTTTCCTCCAGCTGGTAAACCCCACAACCGAGATTCCCCTTTACCTTTTCTATATAATAGTTGCAATAGCCCTGTATGCGCTAAGGAAGCTCCTGCCAAGGGCAAGGGAGGCATTCAGGAAATTCCACGGGGAGGAAAAGCCTCTTTTTGAGGAAGAAGTGAGATTTATTTTCGTTTCCCTGATTGCCACAGTTGTGTTTTTCGACCTACTGGGAATGCACCCGGTAATCGCGGGATTCTTTGCAGGGCTGGTTCTTTCAGAATCAATCCAGAGCCAGATACTCCTGCGGAAGCTGCACGCAATCAGCTATGGGCTGTTCATCCCGGTTTTTTTCATAATAATCGGAGTGGAAATGGATGTAGGGGTTCTCTTTAACGGAGGAGAGGGCCTTGCCATTATCCTCACCATCCTTGCAGCAGCCGTGCTTTCAAAATTCATCGGGGGGTTCCTTGCAGGCAGGGTGAATGGGTTCAATTCAAAAGAAAGCATTATATCCGGAGTTGCCACAATTCCCCAGCTGAGCACCACGCTTGCGGTTGCATTTGTGGGGCTTGAAATGGGCCTTATAGACGACATGCTAATCACTGCAATGATTGTGCTCAGCATAGCAACAACCTTCTGCGGCCCAATCCTGGTGAAACTGCTCTCAGAGCCAATGACAGGAAAGGAAGCCCCGGAATCCCAGTAGCCTTTTATTTGTTGCCTCATTCTCTTTAGCATGGCAAAAATAGATTGGTATGACCAGTTTGTGGATTTAAAGTACAAGCCAGCCAAAGATGACATAGTAGTCCTCTTCTACTTCGAGCCCCCTGCAGGAATGAGCAAGAAGGAATCCGCAGGAAGGATTGCATCCGAAAGCTCTACAGGAACCTGGACAACGCTTACCAAGCTCCCTCCCCGCATAAAGAAGCTCAGCGCCACTGCATTCAAGATGGATGGGAATTACCTCAAAGTCGCTTACCCTGCTGGACTCTGGGAGAACGGGAACATGGCACAGCTCCTCTCTGGAATTGCAGGAAACATATTTGGCATGAAGGGAGTGAAGAACCTCCGCCTCATAGATGCAAAACTCCCCAAGAGCTACCTGAATAGCTTCAAGGGCCCGCAATACGGGATGCAGGGAATAAGGAAAATGATGGGCATAAAGAAGCGCCCGCTCACAGGAGCAGTAGTAAAGCCCAAAATAGGTTTTTCTGCCTCCGAGCATGCAAAGATAGGTTATGAGACCTGGCTGGGCGGATTTGATTTTGTAAAGGATGATGAGAACCTCACTTCCCAGAAATTCAACAGGTTTGAGGAGCGCGTAAAAATCCTGACCAGGCTGAGGGATAAGGCAGAGAAAGAAACAGGGGAAAAGAAATCCGCATTCTTCAACATCACTGCAGAAACAGAGGAGATGAAGAGGCGCGCAAAGCTTGTTGCGGATGCAGGATGGAACTACGTAATGGTCGATATAGTAGTAACCGGAACATCCGCAGTGCAAACCATGACTGATTACTGCAGGGACCTTGGGCTTGCAATCCATGCCCACCGCGCAATGCACGCATCATTTACCAGAAATGCAAAGCACGGCATGACGATGCAGTTCCTTGCAAAGACAATGAGGGTCCTCGGGGTAAACAACATCCACACTGGAACTGCTGTAGGAAAGCTTGTAGGCTCAAAAGAAGAAGTCTCCGCACTCGCAGACGTGCTTAGGGAAAAGAAGACAAAAGCAAAAAAGAACCTGATTCTTGAGCAGGACTGGGGAAACATGAAAACAGTTTTCCCTGCATCCTCAGGAGGCCTCCACCCGGGATTGGTCCCGGATGTAATGGATATTTACGGGAACGAGATGGTACTTCTTATCTCAGGGGGAATCCATGGGCACCCCAAGGGAACGAGGGATGGTGCAGCAGCCACAATGCAGGCAATTGATGCAGTAATGGAAGGAATTTCCCTCAAGGAAAAGGCAAAAAAGAATAAGGAATTGGCATGGGCCCTGAAAAAATGGGGGCATCACAAGCCCAAATGAATTATTTTTTCCAGAGGCCGTGGATATTGCAGTATTCCCTTGCAGACACTGAGTCTGCCTGGATGCAGAATTCTGCTTCAGGGGCCATACCCGGCTTAAGCTCTTCCCGGTAAACCTTCCCCCCTGCAATAAGCTCAATCCACTGGATATAGTGTGCATCCTCCATTGGGTGCGGCACCGAGCCCACCTTTACCTTATACCCCTTCTCAGTTTTCTCAATTACCGGAACGTGCTTTTCTCCGCCCTCGTCCTCAATTTTCCCTGGAAGAAGGTCCATGTTTTTTCCGCAGCAGACCAGAGGGACCCCTGTCCCGTGGAGCACTTCCACAATGTTTCCGCATATGCTGCATTTGTATATCTCCCTGTTTTTTGTCATTCTTTCACCATCTTCTGCAAAACTATATCTTCCCTACAAGGTCCAGCCCGGGCTTAAGCGTATCTTTTCCCGGTTCCCAGCCTGCGGGGCAGACCACCCCATCGCTTTTGCGCACGAAATCTGCTGCCTGCAGTTTCCTGAGGAGCTCCTTTGCACTCCTACCTATGCTGTTGTCGTGCACTTCATATGCTTTCAGCACCCCATCCGGGTCAATTATGAAGCTTCCGCGCAGTGATACTCCTTCCTCTTCTATGTATGTTCCAAACTCCCTGCATATCTTGCCTGTGGGGTCTGCTGCCATGGGGTACTTGATTTTTTTGATTGCAGGAGAACTATCATGCCATGCCTTGTGCACAAATACAGTGTCTGTGCTTACGCTTATCACTTCTGCGCCCATTTTCCTGAATTCTTCATAATGTTCTGCAATCGCCTCAAGCTCTGTAGGGCAGATAAATGTAAAATCTGCAGGGTAGAACACAAGCACGACCCATTTTCCTGAGAAATCCGAAAGCTTTACCTTTTTGATTTCCTCATTATGGAAAACTTCCATTCCCAAATCCGAAACTTTTTCTCCTATTTTTGCCATTCTATCCACCTCTGGAGCAATATTCTCGCAAACAAGTCCTGCAGGGTAAAAAACAAATATAAATAAAAACGAGGAAGGGCTCAGCCTTCTATCCATTCAACAAGGGCCTCAAACCTTTCTTCGTGCTCAATCTCTTCCTCCATGATGTGCAGCGCAAGGTTGTATGTTACAACATCACTGTCCTTTGTCATCATTGCAATCTTGTGGTAAATCTTTATTGCGCAGTTTTCCCCCTTGAGGGCCCCCTTAAGCGATTCAATGGTTTCTTCGCTTGGCGCTTCGTATCCGCAATTGGTAAGCTCATAAAGCTGTTTCTGGTCCACTACCGGCTTTCCGCCAAGCTGCAGAATCCGCTCGGTAAGCTCGTCAGCATGCTCAAGCTCTTCCTTTGCAACAGAGGCAAGCTCTTTTGCAGCATTTGGATGCTTGACTATGGACGCTGCCATAGTGTACTGAATGTAAGCAAGCCATTCATCTGCCAGAGCTTTATTGAGCTCTGCAACAACGTCTTCTACTTTCTCTCCTGCAATCTCTCTAGCTGTTTTTCCCATTTAATCCACCCTAGTCTAAGCCTATGGGGCTTGAACCCTTTAAATAGTATCCATGTAGTTCCAAGCGCTCCGTGAAACTTCACGCCTTCTTTTTGTAAGAGTTGGAAACCCACCATTCTTTCACAAAGGGGAGCGTAAGCGTGGAAAGCACATATGCCCCCGCTGGCACAAGAGCATTCATCCACGGGTTGGGCGCATTAATTAGAATAAGGAAAAAAACCACAATCAGGTAGGTGGATACAGCAATTATCCCTCTCCTGGTTTTGCTTGTTTCCCAGGCCTTGTCTGCCTCAACCCGTGCATTCCTTTTCTTTATCTCCCGGATTGGGTCCTTAGCCGCTGACGCACTCGCCATCTTCGCACCATTCATCAGAGTCGCACTCAATTATGCCGAAACCCTTGCCCCCTTCTTCTGTGCACCAGGTTTCAAGCACCGAATCCTGGTCATAGCATTTGTCTGTTTCACTGTATTGGGTATCTCCCACCCAGTAGGTTATGGTCCCTTCCTCATACCTGTCCTTTCCACCATCCGTTTCCCTGCATTCCCTCTCAGGGCCTTCAACACAATAGCCGTTTTCGCAGTCCATCCCTTCCGGGCACACTACCTGCTCATGCGCAAGCTCTCCGCCCTTGCAATAGTATTCATAAACCACATTGTAGCTAAGGCAGCTGTCCGCGTATGTGGCTGAGCCATATGTGGCGGTTCCCTTTATGAATTCGTTTATGCCTCCATCTGAATCAGAGCACTGGGCAACGCCCACACACCTTCCGTTTATGCATTCCTCTGCAGGGCCGCAGCCTATCTCCTCATGCAGCGCCCCCTCCCCGCAGTAATATTCTTTTACAGTCTCCCCATCAATGCAACTATCCGTGTATTCTTCGTTACCATAGCTTACTGTCCCTGTTTTTGAAGTATCCTTCCCCCCATCACTGTCATAGCAGGTGCTTTCCACGCATGCGCCCCCATAGCAGAGGTAGCCAGCAGGGCATTGCATGTTCTCATCAGCTATCTCATTCCCATCGCAATAATACTCCAGGACCATTTCATCTTCCCCAAGGCAGCGGTCCGTGCCGCTTTCTTCACCCACTGAGGCTGTTCCTGAAATAAATTCGTCCTTTCCCCCATCAGAGTCTGTGCACTGCTGTAGTTGCGGGGGAGGCTCTATCACATCCCATTCGCTCGGTTCAGCAAGTGGCTGGCCGGTGCACCCGCCCAGGAAAAGCCCAAAAGCCAGCAGAATAAAAATCAGTCCTCTCATGGAGAGTATTTAGCTGCAAAAGCATTAAATTGGCATCCTTGCTCAACTCTTTTATATCCTTTGCTCAAGATAGTTCAGCATGGCAGATGTTAAAGTACAAAAGATAGTCCTTGATGTCCTAAAACCAATGGAGCCCTCAATGCTTGAGCTTTCAAGAAACATAACGGGGCTGGATGGAGTCGAAAGCGTTTCAGTGGATCTTATAGAAATCGACAAGAAGGTAGAGAATGTAAAGCTTTCAATAAGCGGCACCACCCTGGATTATACGGATATAAATGCCGTGATTGAGAGCACTGGAGCTACAATCCACTCTGTAGATTATGTTTTCGCAACAAAGGGGACCCCTCCTCGGGAAGAAAGCTAAATAGCGTGAAAAAATGGGGATCAGAAAAAAGCTGGACCAGTATGAGAAAATAACCGGGATGTCGGAGCTTGCAAGGCGCTATTTTGTAATGAACAGCTTTGACGGAACACTTACTATATTCGGGGTTCTCCTGGGCTCTTTTCTTGCGCAGATATCCGAGCCAGCAACAATAATCATGCTTGGGATGGCAGGGGGCGCGGCAATTTTCGTATCCGGGGTATGGGGCACATACCTCTCAGAAAGTGCAGAGCGCAAAAAATCCAAAAACGAGCTTGAGAAAGTGATGCTAAAGGACCTTGACCGCACAAAAATATCAGAGGCAGAGAATTTTGCCACATATTACGTTTCTTTTATAAATGGCATTTCCCCGCTTCTTGCCATTCTTCTTATAATCTCACCGTTTTTTGCAGCATCCGCAGGGATAATCGGGATGGGGACAGCATACTATATCTCATTTGCGCTGTTTTTTGTTGTTTTTGCATCCATAGGGGTATTTCTCGGGCGGCTTTCCAAAGAAAACCTTGTGCTCTCCGCATTAAAGAGCCTTGCAGTGGGCTTCGTATGCGCGATAATAATCTATGCGATAAGCTCGTTCACCGCGCCCCCGATATAGCTCCCCGAAAATATTTTATATGCCCTTTCCCTAATCATCTGCATGAACAGGAACATATTCTCATTTGCAATGTTGCTGCTTTTTCTGGGCAGCACTTTTGCAGGGGCAACAGTGGGCGTTGGTGAAACTGTTCCCGTAGGGGGAACTACTGCTACTGCAACAGCTGACAACGGAACAGCCCAGGACTCTACTGAATCAGCAGAGGAGGGAGACAGTGAAGATGAAACCCCGTTTGGAGGCGTAGTAATGACAAACGAGGAAGGGGACTCAGTTGTTGTGGGAAAGGAGGAAGGCTCCATTGAAGCAGTGGAGGATGGAAAGAAGCAGAATGGAGAGGCAGTCCAGGCGCAGCAGGCCTTGGAAGTGCAGGCCTCTTCTGGGCAGATGGTGCAGGCGCAGGTAGTAAAGCAGGAGCAGAAAACCCTCCTTGTTTCCAATGGGGCATCTGCATCAACAGAGCAAGAGATTGTAGTGCAGGAGCAGAATCTTTACCTCAAGGAAAATGGGGACCAGTACCACCTTGTAATGATGCCTTATGAACTCCAGTATGCAGGGGAAGGAGAAGCAGAAGTTCAGGATGTGGAACTGGAGGTTTACGAAGAAACTCCTGTTTACCGCTTCAAGGTGAAAGAGAAGCGGAATTTCCTCCTGGTGCTTCCTGTTGATTCGGAAACGGAATATGTTGTTGATGCACAAAGCAGGGAAGTTCTCCAGGAAAATGCGCCCTGGTGGGGGTTCCTGGCTCCGCAAAACCACAATTTCAGGGGACAGCTTGAATCAGCAGGATCACCTTAGAGCACTTCTATTTTACTTAATATTTTTTTTGCAAAGTCTCTTGCTTCCCGGAGGTCTGATTCGTTGGGCCTTCCCCTGTTCTTAAGTGAAAATTCCTGCCCCGGGCATGACCATTCTCCGATAACCTTAATCCCTTTCTCTTCCAGGATATCCTTCATTTTTGAGAGATGGCCTGTTCCGCTTCCCCCTGCAGTTCCGAATACTGCAGCATACCTGTCTTCAGCGGGCACGAGATTTTTCAGAAACTCCGCCATCTCTTTTCCAGGCCCGGAGAGATAGTTCCCGCTTCCCGCAAAAATGAGGTCGCATTTTTTCATGCTGTAGCCTTCCCCTACAGCTGCCGCCTCAATTGCTTCTGTTTTCATTTCTTCGGAAATTGCCTCTGCCACTTTTTTTGTGTTCCCGCTTTTGGAATAATAAAAAACCTTTACCCTTGTTTTTTGCAGTTTTCCTCCCATTCCATCATTCCTCGTCTTCCAATGCAATATAGAATTCCTTCAGCACGCCCTGTTCATAATAATGCAGATATTCTGAATGGAGGTCACCTGTGCCTCCAATTACCCTGAACCATACCTGGCCGGATTCTGTTTCCCCCGGGCCAATGCCCCCCCAGTCAAAGATATGCCCTATACTGCACCCGCTTGGCCTGTCTATGTAAGCCCTCCGCGTATCCACAAAGAGCTTAACGTTCTCTTTTTCCAGCTCCATACTCTCCTCCCCTGAATTCGCAGCTGTGAGCTGCAGCTTTACGTATGTCCCGTCATCGCAGCTTTCCCAACTAACTCTGTCAAACAGGATGCTGAAGCTATCAGTCACCCTGATGGTTTCCCCAATGGAATAGTTTTGTGCACTCGGGTCAAAGCATTCCCCTTCCAGGAGGAATTCCCAGGGATGGCATCCGCACACCAGTGGGTTCATCACAAGCTCATAATCCTTGTTGCAATAGTATGGAGCGGTTTCGGTTGAGCAGGCATACTTTGGAGTCCCGTCATCGCATGCATTCCTGCACCCCTCCCCGTCCACATCATATCCAGGCGGGCATCCGCAAAGGCCTGCCTTTTCCTCAAGCACTGCCTGTGAATTGCAGTAAAATGGTTTTTCTGAAGAGCATTGCCCGATAGGCGTCCCATCCTCGCAGCTGTAGATGCATTCGCTTCCCCTCTGCACAGAATTTTCCGGGCATCCACAGGTTCCCGGGTCATCAACCAGGTTTCCATAAATATCGCATATTTTTGGCTTTGTTACAGAACATTGCCCCACCGGGGTCCCGTCATCGCAATGGGTTACCTCTTCTTCTCCATCCGGAGGATTTTCTTCAGGTTTCCCCTCCTCCCCAGATGGCCCCTCTTCTCCTGAAGGCTCTTCACCCGGAGGCGCATCTTCCCCTGTTTCGTCCCCAGCTGCTTCTTCCTGGGGGCACCCAAAGCCGAAAAGGAGGAGCCCAATTACCAAAAATGCCATAATGCTCTTCATGCTCTTTACCTTAAAGCACAGTTTTTTTATTCCTTCTCGGTGCACCGGCAACCTCCCCTGTCATCCTTTTTATTGCTTTTTCAACAACATTACTACAATGATACATTCTCTTTCACTCAGGAACTGGCGCACTCACAATGGCACTTCCCTAGAGTTTGGCAGGGGGACCAACCTGATTATTGGCATAATGGGGAGCGGCAAGAGCGGGGTGCTCAACGGACTGAGCTACGCCCTCTTCGGCTCTTTCCCTGCACTCAAGCGAAGGGAGGTTTCTGCAGGGGATGCAATCTCCCATGGCCAGGAAGAAGCCGAGGCAGAGGTGGTTTTTGAGCACAAGGGAAAGAAGTACAGAGTCAGCAGGAAGCTCCGGAACAAATCAGGGAAACTATCTACAGCCGCCAAGCTTTATGAGGAAGGGAATGTGCTTGAAACCGGACAGGCCCGTGTGACCGAGTCTGTTTCCTCCATCCTTGGGATGGATTACGACCTTTTTACCCGTGCAGTATACTCAGAGCAGAACAATATAGACTATTTCCTTGCAATCGACCCTGGAAGGAGGAAAAAGGAGATGGACCGGCTCCTTGGTCTTGACCGCTTTGAAACCGCCCGCGCCAACTCTGTTTCAGTGCTCAACCGCGTTTCCTCAGAAGCAGAATCCCGTTCCTCGGTTTTCAGCCCTGAAGATTACGCCTCCAGCAAAAAGGAGCATGAAGAAAAGAATGCAAAGCTCTCCTCCCTGGAATCCCAGAAGAAAAAATCTGAATCCGAGCTTGCCAGGATAAAGGAAGCGCTTGCCCCACTTTCCAGGCAGGTTTCCGCACTTGAGGAGGCGCGCAAAAAGCAGGAATATGCGAAAAACGCGCTGGAGCGCTCAAATGCCAAGCTCGAGCATCTTTCCTCAGAGCTTGAAGGCAAGGAACCCTCAAGGGAAAAGCTCACAGGGCTTAAGGAAAAACTGGGCTCCCTCTCCAGGGAAAAGAAATCCATCGGCTCTGAAATACAGGACCTGGAAAAGAAAGGCTCTGCATTAACAAACCAGCTGGGGCGCCTTGCCACCCTGATCGAATCTGCAAGATCCTCCGCAGAATCCCTTTCTAATTCAGAAAAAGAGCTTTCCTCCCTTGGCAGCGCAGGCAGCCTGAGGTCGCTTGCAAAGGAAAAGGAAGAGCAGCTGGTTTCCCTCTCCTCAAAAATAAAGTCTGCATCCAATGAAATATCGGAGCTACAGGAAATTGCATCAACGCTAAAGCCGGACCATTCTGAATGCCCCCTCTGCGGAACCGAGCTCAACGATGATAAAGCAAAGCATATACAGGAAGAGAAAAAGCAAAAAATCCAATCCAAAAAAGAAGAGCTTTCTGCACTGGAGCAATCACTTCCCAAAACAAGGAAGGAGCTTTCTGATGCAATGGAAAGAATGCGCAAAGCCCAGCAGCTCTCTGACCGCATCAATGACCTGAAATCCAGGTCTGAGAAGCTCCCCGAACTCGAAGAGAAGAAATCCGAGGCAGAAAAACAGCTTTCAGAGCTCAAGAGCAAACAAGGAGAGCTTCGTGCAAAGCGCGAGAAGCTCGAGCCTGCATATTCCGAACTCCTCATTCAATACAGGGAGGAAGAATCCCTCCTCAAGCAGCTTGCCTCACTAAAAGCCGCAGAGGAGGAGCACACAAAAGCCAAATCTGCCCTGGGCTCAATCAAATTCGATGAGTCCGAGCTGGAAAAAGCCCGCAAATCCCTGGAGGAATCCAGAGTAAATGAGGAGCGCACCCGTGCCAACTTGGAAATGCTGCGCAAGGAGCACGCATCAATTGCTGAAGTGCTTTCCATGCTCCAGAAGCGTATCACCCAGATGGAAAACGCAAAAAAGGACTCGGAGTACCTGCTCAAGCTAAAGGAAGAGCTTACACTCTACAAGAACTCATTAATTGAGCTCCAGAGCGAGCTGCGCGCGGAAATGACCAGCGCAATAAGCTCCGCAATGAACGAAATCTGGCCCGTTCTCTACCCATATGCAGATTACAGGCAAATCCGCATCACAGGCACAGAAAAGGATTACTTTTTCGAAGTATACGATGGGGAGTGGAGGAGGCTGGAAAAGGTTGCGAGTGGGGGCGAGCGTGCCTGCCTTTCCCTCACTCTCCGCATCGCGCTCTCAACCGTGCTCACCCCTGGGATTGGATGGATGATGCTGGATGAGCCTACCCACAACCTGGACAAGGATGCAGTCCACACCCTCTCGGAAGCATTAGAGAACAAGGTCCCGGAAATAATTCCCCAGTCCATAGTGATTACGCACGAAGAAAACCTAATCAGCTCCGAGTTTGCAAGGAGCTACAAATTCTCAAGGGACAAGGAGAGCCTTGGGCCAACAGCAGTTGAAAACCTCTAGTGCGGCCCCAAGAGGCCAATCCTAATGAATAAAAATAGCTCCCCTCTATCACTATGCAATGGATATTTTTGCAATGTCACTCACAGTCTTGGGGCTCATTTTCTTCGAAACCATCACCAGCCTGGACAATGCAGTGATAAATGCAGAAATCCTTTCAAAGATGAGCGAGAGGGCAAGGAAATGGTTCCTGCTATGGGGCATCCTGATTGCTGTTTTCATGATAAGGGGCTTTCTTCCCGCAGCAATTGTGTGGGTGGCAAACCCGCATTTCACAATCGAGGAAGTATTTACATCTACCCTTTCAAGCGACCCCGAAGTTGTAGAGGCGATGGAGCAAAGCGGCCCGGTCCTCCTCATAGCCGGAGGCATGTTTCTCATTTTCCTGTTTTTCCACTGGCTATTCCTTGAGCCGAAGCATTTTGGCCTCCCTACTGAAAAGTTTTTCAAGGAACAGGGAGTCTGGTTTTTTGCAATAGTGTCCATAATCCTTGCATACGTAACATGGCATGCAATAAACCTGGACCCGCTCCTTGCATTCGGGGCAGTTGTAGGCTCAACTGCTTTCTTCATAGTCCACGGCTTCAAGCAGAATGCGGAGTTGCAGGAGGCAAGGCTCAGGGAAGGGAAAGCAGAGCTCACAGACTTCAGCAAGCTCATGTACCTGGAAGTTATTGATGCAACTTTTTCAATAGACGGAGTTGTAGGCGCGTTTGCATTTACCTTTTCAATCCCGCTCATCCTTATTGGAAACGGGGTTGGCGCATTTATGGTCAGGGAACTCACAATACGAAATATTGAGAATGTAAAGAAGTACGTGTTCCTGAAAAACGGGGCAATGTATTCAATCTTCTTCCTTGGCCTCATCATGGTCCTCGACAGCTTCGGGGCGCACATTCCTTCATGGGTTTCACCCATAATTACTTTCTCGGTAGTAGGTTTCTTCTTCTGGAAATCAGTTTGCAGGCTTAACGTCGAGGAGAAAAAGAAACCAAAAAAGAAGGACTAGAACCAGTCCCCCAGCCCCTTCTGTTTCCCCCCGTGCTTCAGTTCGTACTCATCATAGCCAAGCTCCTTCAGTATTTTCATCACGGAAGGCAAAACCTGGTTATCAATATAATATGAAGGGTCATAATTGTCAGCAAACTCCAGCAGCTCAGCCTTGTCCGAGATGCTTTGCCCCTTCCTTGTTATTACATATGATATGATGCTCCCCCGCCCAATCTTTTTTCCCTTTTCAATCCCCTTCTGCGCTGCAGAGAGCTCAGGGGATTTAATATCGTAATTTTTGGTGTCTTTCTTGAGCTGGGTGTAAATCGCAACTTCCTCCAAAGGAACTTCTCCGGATTTAAGCCGCTCAATAACTTCCCGCACAATCTCCACTGCCTTTTTCCTGCTCCCCTCTTTAAGTATTGCCTGGAGCACTTTTTTCTGGGTGTCCCGCGCAACACGCGACCAGTCCCTGCGCACGAGCTCAAAGCCCTTTATCTTGATGCTCCCGTCTTCAGCAAGCATTGCATATTTCTTCTTGGCCCCGGTAGCCTCCTTCTGGTGCTTCTTGCTCACGAATACGCCACGGGTATAGAAATCCTCCAGCTCAAGCTCCATCTTTCCTGGGAGCTCATCATTGATTTCACCCAGGAATTTCAGCGCATCTTCCTTGGTTTTGTCCCCCAGAAGCAGGAATACGCTATCTGTATCCATGTACAATACCCTGAATCCTGATTCCTCTGCCCTTTTCTCGAGTTCCCTTATGTGCTGCCTTCCCCATGCAGTAACGCTCTCCGCGCACTTCCGGTTGTACCACCTGGAGCGCGCATAACCCAGGTACCCGTAGAACGAGTTCGCAAGAATCTTCAGCGCATATGATTTGGCATATGCCTTGTTGTATGCAGTGGAGCCCTTTTCAAGCTCCTTCAGCATTTTCTTTACCTTGACCCTCCGGTCAATCAGCCCCTCAAGGACTTCCGGGATGAGCCCCACTGGCTTCCTGAGGAAGTTTGCCCCCGTAGGAGATTCAAAGCTTTCCCCCTCCCTGTCCATCCTGTCCGGGTCAATATTATATGAGCAGATTATGCTCGGGTACAGCCCACGGAAATCAAAAACAGCTATGTTCTCGTAAATCCCGGGCTCCGGAAGCTTCACGTACGCGCCCTTAATCGGGTTTTTCATCCGTGCGTTAACCGCACTCCCTGAAGGCTTAGGCGGAACAACCATCCCCTTACGGATAGCCTCGCTCATCAGCAGGGATTCCACAAGCTGCCCTGAAGTGGCATATGCAACATCAAACAAAGGAAGGCGGCTGACCTCGGAAAGCTCCATCTGGATGGGCAGGATATGTTCTCCAAGCTCATAGGTGGATGTAGCATCCATCAAAGAATAATCAGAAAGCTCATCGAGCTCCCCCTCGTCCCACATCTTCCATATGTCCAGCCTTTCCACCATTTTCTTCTTTTTCCCAGTAACTGCAGAATATACGTTTTTCAGCGTATAATCCCCTGTTTTTATAAGGCCGGTGAATCCGAAAAACCGCACGGATGGATACAGGTCTACATTAATCCGCCCGAGCACTTTCAGGGGCTGGATAAGGCCCTTTTTAGTGACCCTGTAAGATGAGCCATCCCTTCCTATTGCCAGGGAAATCTTGTTTCTTTGCGCCCTTTCCTTTAGGTAGGGGAGGTCGAAATTAGTGCTGTTGTATGCCATCAATATATCTGCGTCCTTCTCCTCCA
Organism: Microcaldota archaeon; assembly: GCA_014727975.1. Taxonomy (GTDB): domain Archaea; phylum Micrarchaeota; class Micrarchaeia; order Anstonellales; family Bilamarchaeaceae; genus CAIKOA01. Next base: position 18,441 of record WJMK01000022.1, read on the forward strand.
GAACAGAGCAGAATCTCTCGATAAGCTGCTTTTCCCCATCTACTGTTTCCACGAAATCCTTTCCAGGGACTTCCTTGTATGTAAGCACTCCACTGTCCTTTCCTGTGGCATAGCTTACCATGATTACCGGGTCCTTGCGCTCCCGTGGCGCCCCTTCAGGGTTATAGGTTTCAATATCAAATGCAAGCCTGTTGAGCCTGGAGCCCCCGTTTTCCCCTATTTTCAGGAACTCCCTGATTATTCTCCCCTCCCTCTCATAGTGTATTATGGAAAGTGGCACCAGCCCATGGTCCATCATTACCCTCCGCCCGAATGGAATAGAGTATTCATAGCATGCAAAATCCACATGCGCCTCGAGTATGGGCACGTCACGCGGGGCATTGCACATTACCTTCAGGAGCTCTTTCTTTCCCCCGCGGAGCTCCTTCTCTACAGCCTCAACACCCTTAGGAGAAACAACTTCTCCGTCCTTGGCCTTGGCAACAATGCCCATTATCTCCTTTTTTGCTGCAGAGGGCGCATCCACGTAAAAATAAGGGTCGCATTTGTAATAGAGTACAGAAGCCCGCTTCCCCTTAACCTCGAGGCGCGCGTACGTCTGGCCCTTCTTGATTACATAATCTACATTAAGGAGAACAGCTTTCTTTCTCACACTTTGTGGGCCCATTGGAAAAAATAAGGAGGGAAAGGATTAAAGTTAGTAGCTGCCCTTCCTCAGGGCAAGCTCTTTGTCAATAAGCTCTGAAACAACGTCCCTCGGGATAAATCTCCTCCCGCTGATTTTCACATGCGGGATGCGGTTCCTGTCGAGCCTCCTCTCGAATGCATTCCTCTTTATGGACACATCTCTCTTGTGCAGCTCCTTCAGCGCCTCGCTTACAGAATAATATTTCTTTGCAACGTGGCTGAGGGAATCGATTGCATCCTTGGGGATGAGCCTTTTTGTCCCAATTTTCAGGGAAGGAATGGAGTTTTTCTCCACTCTGCCTATGAAGGCGCGGTAATTAATATTCTTGTTGTGCTTTTTGTAAACCTCATAAGCTTTCCTTACTGTGTAAAAGTTGTCGCTTATGCCAAGCATATCCTCAAGGGACTGTACGGGGAGGTACCTTTTCTTGCCAATTTTTACTGAGGGGATGCTCCTTCTTTCGATTCTTCCTCCGAATGCCCTGAATGAAATGTCAAGGCCCTTTGAACGGAGAAATTCATAAGCTTCCTGGATAGAATAAAGGCCTGCTTTCTTGAGTGCGTCATCACTGAGCTTTTTCCTTGAGCTCATTTCCTTGGCAGAGTCCATAACATTCTCTATGGATGAAGAAAGCTGGCCTTCCAGCTCCTCTCGCTCTCCTTTAAGCTCTTCCATGTCTAGGGACCTAAAGGAATCAACCTTATCATCGTCTATTTTTTTGTTTATTACAATTCTCCTTCCCCTCGGCACATTTTTCACCTTTTTCCGTTTTTATTAACATTATTATTACGTCTAAAAGATTTATAAAGCTATCGTTATTCTTCTTCGGTCAATCCTCGGATATAGCTCCAGACTGCATATGCAAGCACCAAAACCACAACAGCACCAATGACGATAAACAAGGTGTTGTCCTCGGCCCCGGTTGGAGGCTGCCCACCTTCCCCAGTTTCCTCTTCCTCAATAGGTTCCCCATCTTCTTCCTCCTCTTCCCCAGGAGTTACCAGGTACTGCCCATTCACCGTCTGCATGTTGCCCTCCATGTCATATGTCGTAATGGTAAACCTCAGCAGGCTGTTCTCATCAGGAACAGGCATATCCACGATGTATGAGCCGCTCTCCACATATGGCACTGCATACTCTGTTACGCCGCCCACTGTATAGCTTACGGTTGTCTCGTCCAGGTCTGCTCCAGTCGCATATGCTCCATGGTCATATACAAAGAACCTTATCCTGAGCTCATCCTCGTCCCTCTCAACTTCCACATTTGTTATCTCTGGGGGAGTAAGGTCAAATGAAACAATGTAGTCTGTCTCAGACGCAAGGTCTATTTCAGGCGTTTTCTCCAGGGAACCGTAAACAACCTTAACATACGGGCTCTGGAGCGCTATTTCCTCTATTTCAACTTCTGAGCCCTCATATTCTTCATCTTCAACAATAATATCTGCAACAAGCGGGTCCCCCTGGTCGTCAACAACCTGCAAATTAAGCGGGTATACTCTTGCCTGCAGAGTGTACGTTGTATCTTCCTCTACCTGTATCTCCTCGCTTATTACTCCGCTCAGGTAAGGGACTGCAACGTCCACATCCCCTTTGTTCACAATTATCGCCACGAATCCAGAACTGCTGGTATTCCTGTACATCTCATTTACCCTTATCTGCGTGCCTGCAATCGGGGAGCCGTACCTGTCAACTACCTTCAGGTTCAGGAGATATGCTTCCTCAAACCTCAACTGGAGCTCTGCAGAGTGGCTCTGTGCCTCAATTTCCCTTTCCACAACGACTCCATCGTATTCTGCAGTAATGGTAACGCCACATTCCACCCTGTCTTCAAAAACTTCTGAATTGCGTATTGTTTCTTCAACTTTTCCATCAGCACCGGTATATTGCGGATTTGTGGTCACATAGCCCTTCCCCGTAGTCCTGTCTTTCTGGTAGGTAACTGTTACTTTTGCATCTTCGATTGGCCTGTATTTGTGGTCAATAACCTTGATGTTCAGCGTATCTACAAATCCTGCTTCACATGCCCATGAAACGCTCGATAAGAGCAAAACTCCAAAAAGGAAAAAACTTGCCAGCAGGGCAAAGCTGCCTACTTTTTTCCACATGTTATCACGTTCCATACTCCACCTTCTCCCTTTAAAGCTTTACTCAGGGGGAGACGGAGGGGCAGCCGGGCCCTTGCTTTCAGGCTCCGGAACTTCCTCTGCCTGCTCTTCTGCTGCTTTTTCCTCGGGCTTCATCACCGTAAATGAGGAAACCTTCTCGCTCTCCTTGAGCTTTGCAATCCTCACTCCCATAGTGTTGCGGCCTATTACGGATATGTCACTTGCACCCATGCGCACGATCCTTCCGCTCGAGCTCACAACGATTAACTCATCCCCATCGCTTGCGGATTTAACCCCTACAACGCTTCCGTTCCTCCCCCCTGTTTTTATGTTGATGATGCCTTGCCCTCCCCTTCCCTGCAGCCGGTACTCCTCCAGCCTGGTCCTTTTGCCATAGCCATTTTCTGTTATGGTAAGGATATGGGGCTTGCTGCAGACCGCGAAGCCTACAACTCCATCCCCTTTCCTGAGCCTGATTCCGCGCACTCCCATGGAGCCCCTGCCAGTCTCCCGCACGTCCTTTTCATCGAAGCGTATTGCAAGGCCGTTCTTTGTCCCGAGCATCAGGCTCTGGCTGCCATCTGTTTTCCTTACTTCTATGAGGCTGTCCCCTTCCCTGAGGGTTATTGCGTTTATGCCCCCTTTCCTCGGCCTGCTGAATGCAGAGAGCTTTGTCTTCATGATGGAGCCGTTCCTGGTTGCCATCATAAGGTGGAGGTTCTCGCTGAATTCCTGGACAGAAATCCATGCGCTTACTTTCTCCTCTTTCAGCTCAAGAAGGTTTACAATGGGCTTACCCTTTGAATACCTCCCCCCCTCCGGAATCTGGTAAGTCTTGAGCCAGTGCACCCTGCCCGCATCTGTAAAGAACAGCAGGTACCTGTGGTTGGTGGTCACTATAAGGTCTTCTATGAAATCCTCTTCAACTGTTTCCGCACCAATTACCCCAAGGCCACCGCGCTTCTGGGTCCTGTACTGCTCCAGCGGGACCCTCTTTATGTACCCCCTCTTGGAGAATGTAACCACGACCTTTTCATCCGGTATTAGTGCTTCCATGTCTCCAAGGTCTTCCTCTACATCGAGTATTTCGGTCCTTCTTTCATCAGCAAAGCGCGCCTTTGCTTCCTGGGCCTCGCGCTTTACTACCTCAAGTATCTTCTTTTCATCTGCCAGCAGGCTCTCAAGTATCCGTATTTCCCCCTCTTTTTCTTTTTTCTCCCTTACAATCCCTTCTCTTTCCATGTTGGTAAGCTTCTGGAGCTTCATGTCCAGGATTGCCCCTGCCTGCTTTTCCGAAAGCCCGTAAACTTTTCCTAGTGCGCCTTTTGCCTCATCTGCATTGTTCGCAGCCTTGAGCATCCCTACAATCGCATCAATATTCTGCAGAGCAACAGCGAGCCCCTCAAGTATGTGGAGCCGGTCCTTTGCCTTTCGGAGCTCAAACTGGCTCCTCTTCGTAATAATCTGTTTCCTGAAATTAATGAACTCCCAGAGCATATCATTAAGCGTAAGGAGCTTTGGCTTCCCCTCCACAAGGGCAAGGTTGATTATCCCGAAGCTCTTTTCAAGGTCGGTGTGCGCATAAAGCTGCCTGAGCACAATCTCCGGGTCCTCCCCGCGCTTAAGGTCAATCTTGATGCTCATACCTTCTTTGTCTGAATGGTCATGGAGCCCGCTTATCCCATCAATCTTCTTTTCTTTTACACGCGAAACAATCTGCTGGATAAGTGCTGTTTTATTTACCTGGTACGGGATTTCAGTAACTATGATTTCTTTTTCCTTTACTTCTGCCTTCCCCCTTATCCTGATGATGCCCCTGCCTGTTTTGTATGCAGAGAGTATCCCGCTCCGGCCTACAATATATCCTCCGGTAGGGAAATCGGGCCCGGGAACAATTGCGAGAAGCTTTTCTTCATCTGCCCCATCTATCGCAGCAACAATTGCATCTGAAACCTCCCCAAGGTTGTGCGGCGGCACATTTGTCGCCATTCCCACGGCAATTCCTGCAGACCCATTTACAAGAAGGTTGGGAATCCGGGAAGGCAGAACAGTGGGTTCCTTAAGCGTCCCGTCAAAATTGGGGACAAAATTTACGGTTTCTTTTTCAATGTCCTTGAGCAGCTCTTCAGCAATAGCCTTCATGCGGACTTCGGTGTAACGCATAGCGGCTGCAGAATCCCCGTCCACGCTGCCGAAGTTCCCCTGCCCGTCCACGAGCACGCTCCTCAGGGAAAAGGGCTGCGCCATCCTTACAAGGGAATCATAAATTGCAGCATCACCATGAGGATGGTACTTACCAAGCACTTCACCCACAATCCTTGCGCTTTTTTTGTAAGGTTTTGAATGGGTGTTGCCAAGCTCATGCATTGAATACAGAATCCTCCTGTGCACAGGCTTGAGCCCGTCCCTTGCATCAGGCAGCGCCCTGCTTACGATGACGCTCATTGCATAATCCATGTATGATTTTTTCATGTCCTGCTCGATTGGTATGTCTGTAACTGCCATGGCCATCACCTATACATCCAGGTTCTCTACCTCCTTTGCATGCTCATCTATGAATTTCCTCCTTGGCTCGACCGCATCCCCCATAAGCGTGGTAAAGAGCTCATCTGCAAGCATCGCATCCTGGATAGTCACTTTCTTCATTTTCCTGTTTTCAGGGTTAAGCGTTGTTTCCCAGAGCTGGCCAGGGTTCATTTCACCGAGCCCCTTGTACCTGCTCACATGTGCATTCTCCCCCATTTTTGCAACAAGCTCCCCCATCTCTTCATCATCGTATGCATACTCAAATGCCTTGCCTTTCTTTACCCGGTAAAGCGGAGGCTGGGCAATGTATAAATGCCCGCGCTCAACAAGCTCCTTGAAATAACGGTAGAAGAGAGTAAGCAGCAGCGTCCGGATATGGCTTCCATCCACATCTGCATCCGTCATGATTACAATCTTGTGGTAGCGCAGCTTCCCAGGGTCAAAGTCATCCCCAAAGCCTGTCCCCAGGCTCATGATAAGCGTCTTGATTTCCTCATTCTTCAGGATTTTGTGGATTTGTGCCTTTTCCACGTTAAGTATTTTCCCCTTGAGCGGGAGGATTGCCTGGATTTGCCTGTCCCTCCCCTGCTTTGCCGAGCCCCCTGCGGAATCACCCTCCACAATAAAGAGCTCTGCTTTCTGCGGGTCGCGCTCAATGCAGTCTGCAAGCTTGCCCGGAAGCACACTGCTTTCGAAGACGCTCTTCCTGCGTATAAGCTCTTTTGCCTTCTGCGCCGCTTCTCGCGCATTCATTGCGCCCAGCACCTTTTCCCCAATCATGCGCGCCTCAGCCGGGTTTTCATTAAGGAACTGCATCAGGCTGTCGTACACTACACTAGAAGTGATTCCCTTTACCTCTGCATTCCCTAGCTTTGTCTTGGTCTGCCCCTCAAACTGGGGCTCCATCACCTTTACGCTTACGATTGCGGTGAGCCCTTCAAGCACATCGTCCCCGCTTATCTTCCTTCCCTTGAGCGCCTTGTTCCCTTTCATGTATTCATTTATTGCGCGGGTTAGCGCCATCCTGAAGCCCACAAGATGGGTCCCCCCCTCAATCGTGTTTATGTTGTTTACAAAGGAGTGCACCACCGATGTGAAGTTCTCTGTGTACTGGATTGCATACTCCACATCAACATCCTCTACTTTTTTCCCGTAGCTGAAAGGCTTCTGGATTGGCTTCCTGGACTTGTTCATGTATTCCACAAACGTACTGATGCCGCCTTCATACTGGAATGCCTCTTCCTGCCCGGATTCTTCCCCGCGCAGCACTATCCTCAGCCCGGCATTCAGGAATGCAAGCTCGCGAAGCCTTTCCTTAAGGTAATTGAACTCAAGTTCACCAGTGAATATTCCCATATCTGGCTTGAACCGGATTATGGTGCAGGTTGTTTCTGTATTCCCTATAATTTCCACGGGCCCTGTTGCCCTTCCCATCTTGTATTTTTGCAGATGGATTTTCCCGTTGCGATGCACTTCTGCCTCCATCCATTCGCTCAGCGCATTAACTACTGAGAGGCCGACTCCGTGCAGCCCTCCGCTCACCTGGTATGCCTTTTTCTCGAATTTGCCTCCTGCATGGAGCATTGTTGTCACGAGCTCAAGCGCGGATTTCCCTGTCTTGGAATGGGTTTCCACCGGGATTCCCCTTCCATCATCCCTTACCATCACTGAACCGTCTTTTTTCAGCAGCACTTCTATGTTCTTGCAGTATCCTGCAAGCGCTTCATCTATGCTGTTGTCCACCACTTCGAAAATGAGGTGGTGCAGCCCACGCTTTGATGTGTCACCGATGTACATCGCAGGCCTTCTCCTTACCCCTTCGAGGCCTTCGAGCACTTTGATGGATTCAGCTCCGTATTCTTCGACCATATCTGCTCACACTCCCGTAATCTTCTCCTTTGTTTTATTCGTTTAGGATAATTTTTCAACCATCGCGTTCCAGTCCTCAACTACTTCCCGTATCTTTGCCTTTTCTGCAATGATAAAAGCATCATAGCTGTTGTGGGAAAGGTAAACTCCTGCATGCTTTTCACCTGAAACAAGGAACCTCCTTACTTCGTTTCCCCCCATCTTCTTCGAGAGGGCCCCAACATATGATTTGAGCTTAAGGAAAAGCACATCCACAACCGTTTTCTTACCCTTGTGCAATGAATTGTAAACCTCGAGGTCCTTGGAAAGGAGCACTGCATGCTTCACGGATTTCTTTTTCAGGAGGTCCTTTAGCTTCTTTGTAAGCAGCTCATCAACCTTTACCTCCCTTTTTACTATCACTCCATTTTCAAGTACATATCCCTTTGTCCGGTTCTCGCTTATGTATTTCTCTACTGCCCACTCCCTCCACTGCATCGGGATGAACAGGAGGGTATTCATTGGCACGCTCTCATTCCCGGCAAGGGCTTTCCCAAGCTCTTCCTTCCATTCAGGCCATTTCTCGTTCATAACATTTACTTTCTCATCAAGCCTTGCATCCAGGGTTTCCAGCCTTTCCTGATTGAAGTTTATCAACTGCTTTGCCATTCCCTGCTTGCCCGAAGCTATCATCTGCTCGAGCCTTTCGATTGGCACAGAAACAATTATTGCATATTCTTCAGTCACGACCATCCCTGTTTTGGAAAGGTCTTCTATGCGCATGCGCAGGGCCTGCCATATTTCCCTTAGCTCAGCAAGGGCTTTCAGGTTTTCCTCTTTTGTTGCCCCTTTGAGCTCATAATAGTCTTTTCCCAGTATTGCCCCTTTCAGCAGGTCTTCAACCACCAGGAACAAAGTATATGCCCCTATAACGAAAACTACCACCACCACTGCACCCATAATGTCTGAGCCCAGGTTCATAATCAGGGACTCCATTTCGAATGCCCTGGATTCCACAGGGGAAGTGTAGAACATATTCAGCAGCACAGCCGCAATTACAAGCACGGCCCCCACCACCGTATATATCTTCCAGTCTGCCATCGGCGCCCCGAATGCATCCATGAGAACCTGCTTAATGTTCTTCTTGTCCATGAATGCCCTTATGATATGGTAGAGGGTCTCCAGCAGGAGAAGCAGCAGGAAAAGAAGCACTACCCACAGAGAAACGGCAGCGCCAAGTGCAGAATAGTAGCCCATGAAAAGGAATATAGTGAATATGCCTGCAGAAACCCCGAATATAAATTGCCCCAGCGGATTTTCGTAAATCTGGTTTATGTACTTGAGAGCAGTGAGGTTCCTCTCCTTTACTTTTGGGTATCTCCATTTTGACATTGTTTCCTCATCAGGTTCGCTCTGCGAAACAAAATCATAATACACGAGCCTGTGGGGCGCGCTTACTTCTACTCCTTCCCAGCCAACTTTAAGCGGGTCTTTCTCATATATCCTTCCGTTTCCAAGGACATCAAGGGAAAACTGCTCAACGCTCATTGCGATTGGGGGGCTGTCAGTGATGTAGAGCTCAATGAATTCATCCTCGTCCCCCCCGTCCAGCAGGATTGCAACCTTGTATTCATAGCTTCCTGCTTCGAGCTCATAACTCCCAAGCTCTGAGAGCGCTGCACGCAATTTGCTTGTGTCATATGTTGGCGCGCTGCACGCATCCAGCGCATCTCCCCTGAAAAGCAGGCTGGCCTCCAGCTTTGCAGAGAGGGCAAGCATATTCGCAAGCTTGCCAGCCAGCGCATCCTTCTCCCCCTGTGTGGATACAGAGTCTATTGCCCCAATTTCTGTTGCAAGCTGGTCAAGCTCCTGTGAGTTATAACTGAAGAGATAGAGCTCATGGGCAAAGCATTCCTCATTGAATTTTGCCACCCTGCTGCAGGTTGTGCTCGTGCATTGCTCCAGGCAGGAACCTTCATCTTCGCAGCTTGCACTGTCCACGCCTAGTTTTGCAAAGCATGCATCCTCCCCAGCATCCTTCATTTCCACAAATTCGCCAACATACTCCTTTATGCTCTGTAGCTGGGTTGGAGTCACTTGAGGGTAATCTATCAGGTTTGCGGAATAGGAAACAGGATAAACAGTTACAGTTTTGCGCATGTAGAGACCGACTTCCTCATTCACCTCCTTTGCCCCATATGTGTAAAGCCGCAGGTCATTTGCGGAATCCCCGGTAAGGTCTGTGCCGGTTATTGCCTCGACCTGCTCATAGCCTGTAATGCTTACCTGGCGCTCTTCAACGCACCCATAAAACAGAAGGGCCAAAATGAGGATTATCGGTAGCCATCTCATGCCAGAATTTAGATAATTCAGCTTATAAACCTTTCTTTAAATTTAATATATTTGCAACGTCGTAAAAAACCCACCCGACGAAAGTTTTTTCTGCTGTTTTAAGCTGCTGCAAAACTTTCATGAAAACATTGTCTGTTTTAAGCTACTCTTGGATGCGTCCAGAGCAGCTTTTCCAGCCCCCTAATTAAAAACCTTGTTCCTCCAGATAACCCCATGAAGCATGCTGAGGTGCTGAAGAAGATTACGCCTTCCAAAACCGAAGCCTCAGGGGCAAAAAAGCTTGCAGAATCCACCCGGAAAGCCCTCAAAAAACACCTGCCTAAAGGAGTAAAAACCCTCCTCGCAGGCTCGGTTGCCAAGGGCACGTTCCTGAGAGGCGCAGGGGACATCGACATTTTCGCAATTTTCCCGGTTTCTTACTCAAAGGAGGAAATGTTCAAAAAGCTGGAAAAAGCCGCCAAAAAAGCGTTTCCGCGCGCCCAGCGCGAAACTGGCTATGCAGAGCATCCTTACCTGCGCATTTACCTGAAAAAGAAGAGAATCGACCTTGTCCCCTCTTACAAAATGGAGGAGGGGGAAAGGGTAAAGTCCGCAGTGGACCGCTCCCAGCTCCACACGAAGTACGTACTCTCCAAAATGAAAGCGGCGCAAAAGAAGGAAGTGCTCCTGCTGAAGCAGTTCCTCAAGGCCAACCTCCTCTACGGGGCGGAAATAAAGACCAAGGGCTTCTCAGGCTATCTCTGCGAGCTCATGGTTCTGCATTATGGCTCATTCGAGAAATTCCTTAAGGCAGCATCAATGTGGAAACTACCTGTAGTAATTGACCAGGAGAAGAAATATACGAGCCTGCGTGCGGTTCCGGACTTCAAGACCCCGCTCACCGTGATTGACCCTGTAGACCTCAGGAGGAATGTTGCAGCAGTAATTACCAGGGAAAATCTCCAGCGCTTCATGTTCCTTTCGGCAGCATACATTGCAGAGCCATCAGAAAAGTTCTTTTTCCCTAAAACCATGAGCCTGGAAGAGCTCGAGGAAAAAACAGAAGGGAGAAACATATTCGCGCTTGTGCTTGATGTTCCAAAAACAGGGCTGGTTTCCGATAAGCTTGCTGAGGATGTACTCTGGGGCCAGCTGTGGAGGCTTTCAGGCCAGCTTGAATCATACCTGAAAAAGGCAGAATTCAACTTGCTGGGCATACATCCTTACAAAACAGATTCGGATTGCGTAATCCTATTCGAGTTGCGCTCACCAGTATTGCCCAAAACCCAAACCTTCCGCGGACCATACCTGGACCAGACCGAGCATGTTTCTGTATTCATGCGCAAGCGCAGCAAGCCATTCTTTTTTGACCATGGCAGGATACATTCGCTCGGCAAGAGGAAACTCTGGAACATTTCGCTTGCAATAAAAGAATTCAGGAAAAGGAAGAACGCACCCTCCCACATGGCAGGGGCGCAAAAGGCAAAACTGTTTGCAAAGGAATCAATTCTTGAGGATTATCCGGAAGCACTGGAGGAATACTTCAGGATAAACTGGTTTCCGGCTTAGTTTTTGTAACCATGGTTACACAAAGCCCCCAACCCTTTTATTCCTAATTATTCAGATTAATCCAAGGTGAGCAATATGTTTATTTCAACACTGGGCAGCCACTCCGCATTGGACGTTTCTGAAGGGGCAAAAGCAGAAGGATACAAGTCCCTTGTTGTCTGCAAAAAAGGCCGGGAAATTACATATTCCAAGCACTACAAGGCCCGCAAGCGCGGCCCAAAGGAGCTCGGAGTCGTGGATGAAGTAATCCTTGTGGATGAATTCACGGACATGGTGAAGCCCGAAGCCCAGGACCAGCTCAAGGATTCAGTCTTCATCCCCAACCGCTCGTTTTCTGTTTACGTGGGCTATGACAACATTGAAAACAAATTCAAAGTGCCTGTTTTCGGAAACAAATACCTTCTCCGTGCAGAGGAGCGGACCGCAAAAAACAACCAGTACGATTTGCTAGAAGCCGCAGATGTAAACACCGCCCGCACTTTTACCCCTGACTCCATTGATTCTCTTTCCCTCGTAAAAGTCCAGGACGCAAAGCGCTCATATGAGCGCGCCTTCTTCTTTGCTGATTCTCCAAAAGAATACGAAGAGAAAAGCGCAAAGCTCCTCAAGGAAGGCATAATAAACGAGGAAGACCTCCAGGCCTCCCGCATTGAAGAGTTCATTCTGGGTGCCCAGTTCAATTTCAACTTTTTCCATTCCCCTCTTCATGGAGAGCTGGAGCTCCTGGGAATAGACTGCCGCCGCCAGACGAACCTGGACGGTCTCCTCCGCCTCCCCGCTCCCCAGCAAACCGAAGTGCTAAAGCACAAGCGCTTTACTACGATTGAGGCAGGCCATATCGCCTCCACTATGCGCGAGTCCCTCCTTCAGAAGGGAATAGAAGCAGGTGAGCGCTTTGTGGAAACAGTGAAGAGATTCTACCCCCAGGGCCTCATCGGCCCATTTGCGCTCCAGGGTGCAATTGAGGAAAAAGACGGCAGGGAGCGCTTCGTAGTTTTTGATGTTTCCTTCCGCATGCCTGGCTCCCCCGGAACCCGCTTCACACCTTATTCCGCATACCTTTACCGCGAGCCGGTAAGCTTCGGGCGCAGGGTAGCGATGGAGATAAAAGAAGCAGAAAAGGAAAACCGGCTAAAGGAGATTATCTCTTAGGGGGCACCATCCACCTTTGCCGGATGCTGTCAAGTGCATCATATATTCTATTCTCTATTTTTTCAATATCCCCAATCCCTTCCCTTTCTGCGCTTTCCTTTTCTTTTTTTGGCTCCTGGAGCATAAGATAAGCCCCTACAAGGATTCCGATAATTGCAGAAACCGCAACAGTGCATTTTATAATTTCTGCAGCCAGAGGCTTTGCAACCCGGAATTCCCCAACTGGTTTCCTGTCTTTTGCTTTGCCAGTATTTTTGCGCTTGGCCGCATTTGCCATCTGTCTACTTATGAAATTAAGTGCTTATAAATATTTAACCCTCAACGCTCCCTATAATATTATCATATTTTGATTTTTTGCTCTTAAGAAGCACAATCCTGGATTTTTCATCCTCATCCTCAAAAGAATACCCAGGAAGAAAATCCAACAGCTTCCCGCACAATTCCCTCACGTACTCATGTGAAGGCATGTTTTCTTCCCCCAGACGCCTGCGCGAATACCCAAGCCACATGTATGCCTTCACCTCAATAAAATCCGCCCCGCTCTTTTCAAGCATCTTCCCGTAAAGCGGCAGCATCCCCTCCAAATCATTAACCCCCTTTATCACTGTAAAGCGCAAAACCCGCCTGCAGGGAAAGTCCGCAATCATTTCAAGTGCCCTGTTCAGCCGCTCCCACCCGTCTGAATAAACCGGCACATTCACCTTTTCAAAGGTTTCTTTTTCCGCAGCGTCCACTGAAATGTAAAGTTGTGTGGGCAGAGCCCCCTCTTCTTTTAGCCGAAGCAGCATTTCCGGCTCCTGCCCATTAGTAACCAGGAATACTGTTTTCACTTCCGGGTTCCCCTTCAATTCCTTAATCAATTCCGGTAGCCGCGGGTAAAGCGTGGGCTCCCCGCTAAGGCTGATTGCCCAGTGCGCTGGAAAAGAGTCCAGCACCCTCCTGAACAGCCCCTCATCAACATCTTCTGCCCCCCCAAGCCCGGAAACAAGCTTCCTCTTAGCAGCAACAGTTCCCTCAATTATTTCCCGTGGCGAGTCCACCTCTTCCTCTTCCATCTGCCGGAAATCCATCCATTCCATTGGCCTCCAGCAAAATATGCAGTTTTGCGAGCACCATGCAGCTGCAGGGCTCATCTGCGCACAGGAAGCACAGTCAGCCCCATAGAATTTCTGCTTGTAGCATGCCCCCTTTCCCCGCAGCATTCTTTTTGTCCATCCACAAATCTGCACCGCAGAATGGCTTCCCACAATCCCATACTGCTTCTTCAAAAATTCATCTATAACTTTTTCAGAAAAAGAAAATTTGGAAGAGGATTTATCCATCCTACTTCGCCTTCTTCACAGCTTTCCCAAGCGCGGAAAGGTCTGATTCAAGCTGCTTGCACCCGCGCACAAGCATCTCCTTTGGGCTCATCTGGAAAAAGCTCTCGGCCTTGAAAACAAGCCCCCCTTTTTCTTCTTCCCCATATGCTGCAAGCCCTGCCTGGAATTTTGCATGCTTAATCCCATTTCCAACAACTGCCTTCCCTTCAAGCCTGAGGTTCTGCCCCTCAAAAAGAGTAATAATCGGAATCCTCTCTTTTGCAACCTTTACATCCTTGTCAGTTGTTTTGAGGTCCCCGGAGTAAACCACCTTGGGCCCGCTTTCATCAAGGGAAAATGCAACCTCCATCCCTTCTTTTACTCCTTTTGGGGTGATGAGGGGCACGAGGCCGATTCTGTGCGACACATACTCATCAAACATCGAAGAGGTGTTCTCATAAATGGTAATGCCTTCAATCGCCAGTGTAGGTATTCTTCCCATGCAGTACCTGCGCACTGCATTCATGAATGCAAGGTCCGCACCGCTCACCTTCATGGAAATTTTGCTTCCTTTTGATTCGATAAGCTCTGCTTTCATGAGCTACACCCTTCTTCCCCTTCTTCCTCCTGCTCTCTTCATGGAGTCTGTAGGAGTGGGCGTAACATCCTCGATTCTCCCGACACGCACTTTCATCCTGGCAATGGTCCTGACCACTGCCTGCGCACCTCCTCCAGGGGTTTTTGAGCCGTTTCCTCCGGGAGCGCGTATCTTTATGTGCACAGTGTCAACCCCTTTGTCCTTTAGTTCGTTTACTACTTTCTGCGCAGCCTGCATTGCCGCATAGGGTTTTCCCTCTTCCCTTGAGGATTTGACCATCATTCCCCCGCTTGCCCAGGAAAGGGTTTCCGCCCCGCTGATATCTGTTGCAGTGATGATCGTATCATTCTTGGAAGAGTAAACATGCACAACTGCAAGTTTTCCCGGCTTCTTTTTCTTGATTTCCCTTTTCTCTTCCCCTTCCTTTGGGGCTTCAGCCGGAACTTCTTTGGCTCCTGCTTTCTTTTCTTCCTTTGGAGCCTCTTTTTTCTCTTCCTGCTTTTCAGCTTCAGGAATTTCTCCCTTCTTTTTTTCTTTTTCTTCTTCAGCCATAACAGTCACCTTTATTCAGCCACCTTCTCCGCTGCAGGCGGAAGGTCCAATTCCTTTGGAGCCTCTTCCTTTTCCTCTCCCTCTTCTGCCTTAGGCTCCTCCTTTGGCGCAGGCTTCTCTTCAACTTCTGGAGGCTCAAGGTCTATCTTTTTGTAATAGTCAATTGAATCATCCTCAGAAACCGGGACCAGGTAGCTGGGGGAATTTACCTTTCTCCCATCTACTGAGACGAACCCATGGGTAATGAGCTGTCTTGCCTGCTTTGCAGTTTTTGCAAGCCCGCGCTTCAGCACCCTTGTCTGCAGCCTCCTCTCGAGCACATCACGCACGCTCAGGGAAAGCACCTGCTCAAGCTTTGCATCCCTGCTCAGGATCCCAAGCCTTTCCAGCTTGTTCATGAGCTTTGGGAGGTCCCTTTCCCTCTCTTCTTCAGTAACTGAAAGAAGCCTCCTTGCCTCACGCCTCATTCTCTTGAGCTCCTGGTTCATTACCCAGAGTTCCCTCATGGTCTTGAGCCCATATTCGCGCTTAAGGGCACTTTCCTCTTTAATCCTGTCAGCTTCCCAGAGCCTTTTTGGGTGCTCATACTTGTTTCCAAATTTTCTCGGGTCTCCCATAATCATTCACCTACTTCTTGGAATCTTTTTTTGCCTGCCCCGGCTGCTGGGTCTTCCTTATCACACCAAGCGACATTCCATGCCTTCCGGTGTTTTTGGTCCTCTGCCCGCGCACCTTCTGGCCATAGTGGTGCCGGTATCCTTTCCAGGTATAAAGCTTCTTCTCATGCTCAATGTCCTGCCTCTGGGAAAAAACAAGGTCGTTCATGATGTTGTGCTCATCTTTCCCGCTTTCCCTGGATTTCCTCCTGTTCAGCAGGTATGCAGGCACAGCATGTGCCTGTATGTTCATGAGTATAGAGTCGATCTTCTCAATCTGCTCATCCGTAAACGTACCAACTTTTACAGTAGGGGATACCTTGAGCTCTTTTGCAATAATCTCTGCAACAAGCAGCCTGGTTGTCTGCCCGATGCCCTTTACCCTTAGAAGCGCCCTCCTGAGGGTAAGCTGCCCTGGCACATCCTTTCCTGCAAGCCTGATAATCCCCCTGACGCCTTCTTCCTCTTTTGGGGGCGCCTTCTTCTTTGCAGGCTTCTTTGAAGCTTCAACTGATACTTCAGCATTCTTCTTTTTGCTGTCCTTCTTCTTAGCTTTTGCCATTTATTCACCAATAGTCCAAGGTGCGCGGAATGCCCTCACGGGCCAGAGCCACCTTTCTTGTTTCATTTTTTTATCCGCCCTAAAGCTCTGCACGCATCCCATGTGCCTTCAGAAAATGTATTTAGCCTGCACAGGATATGCGTAGACTCTATTAATTTATAGTAATGTTTTTAAATGTAGCGACGTTCCCCGAGGGTGCCACAACCCCTATTAACTTTGTCTCCCAATCCCATTTATGCAACTCTACCTGATACAGCACGGGGATGCAAAGCCCGAGGAAGAGGATCCGGAACGCCCCCTCTCGGAAACAGGCATCCAGGAAACAGAAGGCATTGCAGCAAAGCTCAAGGAGCTGGGCACAACGCCCACAAAGATCTTCCACTCCACGAAGCTCCGCGCCCGCCAAACTGCAGAGCTCTTCGCTTCAGCCCTCCAGGCAGAAACAGAAGAAATTGAAGGCCTTAAGCCTATGGACGAACCTTCAATAGTAAAAGAAAAGCTCCATGGGCTTGAAGAAGCAGGCAGCTACATGTTCGTAGGCCACCTTCCCCATATGGAAAAGCTTGCAGCCCTCCTGCTCACAGGCTCACAGGACCCTCCTGTACACCTGTCCCGCTACTCTTCCCCCCTCTGCCTTGAGCAGAAGGAAGGCAGCTGGCGCGTGAAGTTCTACCTGCTCCCGGAGCTCCTTTAGCAATCATTTTTTAAGCAATCCTCCACCAAAACCAAGCAGGTGGGAACAATGGAAAAAAAGGATTACCTGAAAGAACAGATAAAGCACATTGACATTGCCTCTTTCGATGGCACAAAACTAATCGACTCAATGAGGAAAATGTCCTTCAGCTCCCGGGATACTGCAAATGCAGCAGACATCTTCAACATGATGCTGGAAAAAGAGGGCTGCACTGTAATGCTTACCCTTGCAGGGAGCACAAGCGCAGGCGGCTGCATGCAGGTCTATTCTGACATGGTGAGATACAATATGGTCGATGCAATAGTTGCAACCGGAGCCTCCATTGTAGACATGGACTTCCTTGAGGCACTCGGGTTCCACCATTACCACGGAACACCCTATGCAAATGACAGTGAGCTCCGCAAGCATTACATAGACCGCATCTACGACACCTACATAGATGAGGAGGAGCTCCAGGCCTGCGATACCACAATCAAGAAAATTGCAGACTCGCTTGAGCCCCGCCTATATTCTTCCCGCGAATTCATCGCGGAGATGGGAAAATATCTGCAGGATAATGCAAAGAAGAAAGGCTCTCTTGTCCAGCTTGCATATGAGCACAACGTGCCCATATTCTGCCCTGCATTCTCTGACTCCAGCGCAGGATTCGGCCTGGTAATGCACCAGGCAGAAAATCCCGAAAAGCACGTTTCAATCGATTCAGTAAGGGATTTCCACGAGCTTACCCAAATCAAAATCAAGTCCCCAACATCCGGGCTTTTCATGGTTGGCGGAGGAGTCCCAAAGAATTTTGCCCAGGACACCGTGGTTTGCGCAGAATGCCTTGGCAAGGAGGTCCCGATGCACGAATTTGCAGTTCAGGTTACGGTTGCAGATGTGCGGGATGGGGCTTGCTCGAGCTCCACGCTTAAGGAAGCCTCCTCCTGGGGCAAGGTAGACACTGTCCATGAGCAGATGGTCTATGCAGAGGCAAGCACAGTGGTTCCCCTAATCGCAAATTACGCATATCTCAAGGGCCACTGGAAAAGCCGGCCGCGCAGGAACTGGTCCAAGATTTTCAAATAAGTTTCCGTTTCCTTTAAATCTTTTTTCCCCCACACTTCTCCCATGAATTCTGATTCGGAGGAAGGTGATGAGGGTGACCATGGGAACACACCTACTTGTAAATATGCATGGCTGCCCTCCGGGTCTCCTGGAAAGGGCTGAAACCGTTTCCATTATTCTTAATGAAGTCGTTGCAGAAACAAAGCTCACCAAGCTAGGTGAAAACCACCACCAGTTTGAGCCCTATGGAGTTACTTCCGTAATCCTCCTTGCGGAATCCCACATAAGCATCCATACCTGGCCCGAGCAGGAAGGCTCAGCAGCAGTGGACATCTTTACCTGCGGCGACCCTAAAAATGCAGACAGGGCTTTTGAAGCGCTGAAAAGGAAGTTCAGGCCCACCAAGGTTTCCACCCAGAAAGTTGTGCGGTGATTCCCATGGCCGAGGACACAATCATTTACACGATAAATCCATCGCTTAAAGCCAGATTAAAGGGCAGGCTCATTGCAAAAAAGAAAACCCCTTTCCAGGAGATAGTTGTTTTCGAATCCCCTATTTTCGGCAAGATGATGCTCATCGGCCAAGACGATTATTTCATTGTGCAGTTTTCCCTAAGTGATGAAAAGTACTACCATGAAACTGTTGCGCACCCTCCCCTCTCCCTGCACCCCCACCCCTCCCGCATTCTCATAATCGGGGGAGGAGATGGCGGCGTTCTCCGTGAGGTGCTCAAGCACCCAGTTGAAAAAGCAACAATTGCAGAACTCGACCAGGAAGTGATATCTATTTCAAAAGAACACTTCCCCTCCATCTCAAATGGGGCGTTCTCAGATCCAAGAGTAGAAATAAAGATTGGAGATGGCCGCAAATTCCTGGAAGAAACCCAGGAAAAATTCGACGTTGTAATCCTTGACCTTACTGACCCGGAAGGCCCCAGCAAGCTACTCTTTACAAAGGAATTTTACGAGCTTCTCAAATCCAGAATGAATGAAGGCGGGGTGCTTTCTGCCCAAACCTCCTCCTATTTCGAGCCCCAGGTTCTTGGCAGGGTAAATTCCGCCCTCTCCCAAGTTTTCAGCAATGTTGCCTCTTATGCAACTTTTGTCCCCAGCTTCATGGTGCTTGAAACCTATACACTCGCAACCGATTCTCAAATCGAAGGAATTGCAAAGACCCTGAAAGAACGCAGAATCAAGCCCGAATCCTCAACATCCGGACAACTAGAGTCAATGGTGCTGAACCCACATTCTTTTGTGAGGCGAACCCTTTCAAAAGAGTGGCTGCCCTCAATCGATTCAAACCCAGTAGAGGTTAATTCTGAGTAAAACAAAAAGGGCAGCTCAATACGGTGTTTTTTTGGTTCCGCTTTTTGCACAAGCCTAAAGCTAGGGAAAAAGCGACGCGGAGAGGGAGATTTGAACTCCCAAGCCCGTAAAGGCACACGCTTTCCAGGCGTGCGCGATAACCAGATTCTGCCATCTCCGCAAAAAGTGTATAGCTATTCATGTCCAATTTCTTTTTATTCCTTACCCTTCAACCCCTTCCCATGCGGCTCATGCCC
>WJMK01000023.1 GCA_014727975.1 Microcaldota archaeon
GCATAGAACGCACCTTGACCAGCTTGTTCATGAACTGGAGGTGCTCCCTTTGCGGAAGGATTTTTGTTTCATGTGTGAGGTTGAGCCAGAACTCGGTTTCGTTGGCTTCCCCTATGCACGTGATTACCTTCTGCCTCATCTGGTTCCTAGATTCAAATGCGGCCATCTCTGCCAGGTTGGCGCAAATCGAGGAGGCGGAAGCAAGAAGCTGCTCCTTCGTTCGGAAAGACATCTTCTTGTCATCAAAAAACTGGTAGAGCTCTTTTGACAGGCTAAACGCATCTTCATACACCCTTAGGTTCTTGAAATTCTGCATTCCTACCATCTTCCGATGTCCCTTGCCCAGTCTTCATCTGCCCTTTTCCTTTCATCCCATTCCGGTTGTTCGTTTTCTTACATTTTTCATCACCTTCTCCTTCCCCGGCTACTCTGGAGGAAGTCTGTAGCGAGCTTCGCTCTGAAGCCCGTTATTCATTTTAGGGCAGAAAGAGGGAAGCGAGCAGACTTCCGACTCCGTGGGCCTGCTGTGCGGAGTTATTAATTATTTAGCAGCCGCAGGGATGCGACCCGGAGCGAAGGCGGAAAAGGTTTTATTTGCCTTCGGCGCAGAAATGCGCCAAACCCCGAAAGGGGCTTGGGCATTAAATCCTTTTACTCCGGAAGCGACGGGGAAATGATTAAAATGGAGCACTTACTTTTTCTTAATTGCTACAAATTTAAGGATTGGAACAAAAGTTGTAACAACATTTAAAAAGGCCTAATTAGAAGGGCAAGTAGGGTGAACAATATGAATCAGCTTGGACTGAGCAAAAAGTTGAATGATGTGTTAAAAGAAGAACTTGGAGACATCCCTTACAAAGGCGTGATCGTCTATTTTCCTAAGGATACTGTTACGGGAAAAGTAAACAGTCCGGAAGATTATAACGTACTTGCAACAATACCCCTGTCTTCAGACTAACCAACCTAGTTTAGGGCATACGGAATCTTATGAATAGAAATGGCACGGGGTTTCAAAAGCTCAATCCTTACTTATGAGGAATTCTAGCTTATCTTCAAATTCATGGGCCATTTCCATAATATGGCTTCCCTTATCAGTTAGTTCATATCCTAAAACCCGCTTCCGCTCTGTTTTCACGCTTCCTGAACGGATAGCACCCATCTCTTCTAGCTCATTGAGTCGGGCGGATATAGTATTTGGACTGAATTTCTTCCCGGTGCGCTTATTTTTGAGTTGGGAAAAATCCTTGAATTGTGCTGGGCCTTTGCCTTTAAGATATTCTAGTATGTTCAGGCTTCCTTCGGCCAGCAGCATCTTCAACCACTTCAAATTTTTCCCCATAAAACCACTACACTAATATGTATTGTGGTATGGTCTAGTGTATTTTTAACTTTTGTTAGAGTTAATATATGGACATGAGATTTGGTATAAAAAGATATAAAAATGTGCGCAAATACTATAATCTTTTATGCATAAGCCAAAAAGGTGGATATATGAGATATAATGTTTTTACGATATTGGTTGTTTCCTTGCTGGTTCTTTCATTATTTTTATCCGGTTGTTGCAAGAGCACAGTAAAAGCTTCCCAAAATAACCTGGATCCGGATTATCTTGTAACAAAATCTCCAGATGAGATACTGCCAGAAGAAAGTGAGCTAGCAGGAGGGTGGAACAAAGTGACTTATAGCGAAGTTACTGAAAAAGTTTACACGGAGTTTATAGAAAAAAGTGACTATGAAGAAGTAGAACACCATGTTGTGGGAACAAAAGCATCTGTTACTTTAAAAGGAGAAGATTCAGAACGTATTACACTTACAGTAATCAATTTCAATTCAACTCAGGAAGCTATGGATGAGTTTCCAGATGAAGCGGATGGAGAAAGGGAAGAGGATAGGGTGTTGGTTGGTAATGAAATGATGACGACGGAGTATTCCAACTCTGCTGAAAGTATGTCAGGCGAACACGATACCTGGACGTATCAAATCATCTTTCGGAGAAACAATGTGCTGGTTTATGCTACAGTGAATACCGTGTATATACGCACTGTATATGGTGAAGTGGGAAGGATACTCACCTATTCAGAAAAGGAAAAATACAAAAACGAAATAGCAGAGTATGCCCTGCTGATGGACGAAAAGATAAATTAGTAATTACTCCAAAAGTTAGCTTTGGGGGGAGTGGAGAGCCTATGCGGACGCCCCATCAGATTTCTTCAAACTCGTTAAAAAAGCCAGAGGAACGTAACTTCTCTCTAAGGCTTTCAAAGGTGGCTTCTGTGTCGACAAGTTTGTATGGATTTCCTCCTCCCATGCCTTCCCGGAATACAACGTCGAGATGATCCAAAGAGAAAAGATATTTTTGGCAGGTGGGACAATTAATTCGTTTGGATAATCCAGACAGATTAAAATGAAATGGTTTAATTCCTTGGTGGTTTGTATAGTCTTCAACTAATTTCAAATCATCATGACCATTCTCACCCGCCCTAAAAATAGAGTGGGAAACAGTAACCAAACACCTTCTCCTGTCATGGGGTATATGCTCCGAGTCCACAAGGTGTATAGCATATGCCTCATCTCCCTTAAGGCTCCGTGCAACCAAACATTGGTAGTCATTATACCCAGAAAAAAGACGTCCTTTCCATCCGTTTTATCGATTACTTTATCCATATCTATCGCCTCTAAAAAAAGACTGTGAGAAAGATTCAGATTTCCGTCTTTTTAAATGTTGTTACGGATTGCCAAAACTCACAGTTTCTGCTGCATTTTCTTTACCTTTTCTAAAACGCCTTCTGCCTGGCTGTTCCGTATGCTCTGGTAAAGCTCTTCTTTCTCCGTGTGGATGTAGGTCATCGTGGTTTGCAAATTGGAGTGCCGGGCGAACTTGTTCACAAGGACGACGTTTCCGTTGTTTTTCTTGGAGTGGTTGGTAATTGCGTAGTGGCGCAGGCTGTGGGTTGTGAGGCGCGTGAGAGTTCTGGGGGTCGGGTCGTTGGAAAAGCCATAGGTTTCGTAGAGCCTTGCCTTCCTTATGTATTTGTTGAATTTCTGCCTTGCGTAGCTTATGGAGAGGTGGCGGCTTTCCACGAAGAAGAGGAAGCCTCCTGCTTTCGTGATTTCGGTTTCGAAGTTGTGGATGTAGCTCAGGGTGGCATTGAACAGCTGCTCAGGGATGAGCAGGAAGTCCAGGGTTTTGGCTTTTTCTGTTTCTATTCTCAGTTCCCTTGTTTTGAGGTTTATGTCCTTGATGTGGATGCGGACTGCTTCCCCGATTCTGAGGCCCAGGATGGCCTGGTAGCTGAAGAGGAGGTGCATACGCGGGTCGTCCGCAGCATTGAAGAATTTCTGGAGTTCCTCATCGGTGAAGCCCTTGTTCATTGAGCCGTATTTCGGGGTTCTCCTGCGCAGGAAGCGGGATTTCCTGCTTTCAGAAAATATGGTTACGGCTTCCGCAAGCTTGTCCTTGGAAGCGTAGCGTGCGAGGAAATCCAGTTCCTTTTTTATGCGCCTCCAATTTATGCGTATGTGGGCTTGGGCTTCTTTCCTAGTGCTAAACTCGGGACCCGAAACAGACAACTCCCGGGTCTGGCACTGATTATTTTCAGCACACCCATTACTGCCCCCAAAACCCGGAACAGGCAACGACGGAACAGAAAACCGAAAACCCGAAACATTTAATGTATCAGACCGCACGTCACTCGTCATCGCGTGAGCCGTGGCCGGAGAGAAATCTCCTGTACTGCAAATGATTGACATCATATGCGGCAGCTGGCTTAGGGCCTGGCTCGGTGATCACCTTTGTCATCATCTACAATAATAGTAAGGGCAGGGGAAGGAATAAAAGGGCACCTAATTCAGGTTCGCGTAGAAATAATATGTTTCATAGGAATTCGGTGCAGCATTGGTTGGAGCCATTACCTCGTAATTGCCCTGGAGGCCATTGAAGAGTGTCCCATTTGTGATGTTAACGCAGAACAGCATGTCGTTTTTTGCAGGGCTCCCTGAAACGGTCTTGAATACGCAGGTGGAGAATCCGCCTGCCGGCCCGGTGTCTGCATAATCTGCACCGTGCAGGTCTGCCCCGCCTATGTTCATGGAGCAGTTTGTAAGGTTGAAGGTGTTTGTTCCGGAATCAGAAACTGAGGGGGAGAAGCTCCAGGCAGAATCAATTTCTGCTCCTGTTGCAGCAGCGATAAAGAAGAGTGATAGGGATGAATTGATGGAAATGCAGATCTCCCCTCCGTTTGAAGGGCTCCACTGCCACTTATGCATGAAAGCTGAATTTGCTGCTTCAGCAAGCACGAGCTCTCCGGTCACATTCCCATAGAATCCTGCCCAGCGCTCAGTGGAGGCGTTTGAATCCAGGTTTGTTCCTGAGATATTCCCTCCCTCTATAGTTGCCTGGCCTGCGGAAATGCCTGGGGTGTATTTGCTGGAAGAAATAAAGGTGGTGTTGGCGCCATTGAGTTCTGCTGTTCCGTTGGGGGAGCTGGAGACGCCCAGGGGCAATGTATCTGTAAGGTTCAGTGTTTCGTATCCTGTCCCGCTGCAGGTCACCTCCCAGTTTATAGATAAGCCGGAAAAGTTGCGGGTATAGTTCCAGAGCTGGGTTGCTGCATCGTAATTCATTGAAGCGGGCCCAGGAGGGGCCTCATCAAAAGTTATGTTGCATGAAGCCCCTGCAGTGATTGGCTGCCCAGAGGTTACGTTTGTGTAGTTTGCATAAAAGGTAACATTGTCTCCTGGTCCCCTACCCTTGCTTCCGCCTTCCGGGTCATTCTCGTCCCATACCCCAAGTGCAGCATTGGGCCCTGCAGTATAATTGGAAAAT
This sequence comes from Microcaldota archaeon, assembly GCA_014727975.1. Classification (GTDB taxonomy): domain Archaea; phylum Micrarchaeota; class Micrarchaeia; order Anstonellales; family Bilamarchaeaceae; genus CAIKOA01. The sequence continues at coordinate 4,826 of WJMK01000023.1, forward strand.
CCTGTGACCCCAAACGTATATGTACCGCTTGAATAAGAAATGAACGTGCAGACAGGGGAGGTGCAGATTGCCCCGTTGCGGTATATCACAGGCATTTCATCATATGTGAGGCCGTAAATTGAGATATTTGCAGGAGAATCCAGGTTACCATACGTATCTGTTTTCACTTCAACAAAATTGTCTGAAATTGTAACTATATCCGAGAGGGTGAGGCCCGAAAGGTTCAGCGGGCCAGGCCAGAATATCTTCCCTGATCCGGTTGATTCAAGAGTAAGGTTGGAAAAGGAAGGAGTATGTACTATAGAAGAGGTGTTGGTAGTAGCACCGTCAAAACCGGAAGAGTTGCATAGCTGCCTGTTGTCGCAGGAAAAAGTAAAGGCAGGGTCAACGTAATATACCTCATTGTGGTCTGAAGTAAATTTCCACTGGTAGGTGGAATCATCCGCAGTTATGCATTCCCACTGGTCAGCATCAGTGTGGCTGAAGCTCATGTAGCCGGAGAGGTCGCAGCTGTATTCGTTCCAATCCATAAAATAGGATATCTCTGCAATCTGGAGAGAGCGGGCATCTGCATAGAAATTGGAGCATCCGGGAGAAGCTACTGCTGATGCAGGAGAAACAATAAGGGAAAAGAAGACAAAGGACAAGAGGATTTTGGACCTGCTCACGCAATCCAATCTGCCCCCAGATTTTAAAGTATTGCCATTTTGGGACAGCTGCACTACACTGGCTCTATAGATTTTGACCATTCTTCAGTAAACCCCATGCTCTCGCAGAATTCCGCGCTCCTGCAGCTGAGAGAGCTGCATTCAGGGCACGGAGGGCATACCCTGCAGCTTGCATAACAGTGCTCTGTCCCTGCTTTCTGGCATTCATCATCAGAAAGTATTTCAGTGAAGGCCTGTCCATCCGCAGAGCATTTGCGCGGATAAGACTCCATTACTGGATAGCCTGCTGCAGCGCATTCTTCAAAACTGTTTATTTCCGGGACTGGGGGGCCAGCTGGGTCAGGATAGTCCGTAGTGCAACCTGCAAAAAGGAGCAGCGCAAAGGCCAGCAGCGGCATTCCACTTTTCATATTTACACCATTCAGTTGGAAGAATAATCATACTCCCATTTATTTATGTTGAGTTTTCCTGAAACCTTGATTCCATTCATTAGGTTCTGTGCAAGCATCCTGGTTTCATCGGTATGGCAAGGGCTGCGCACCGCCTCTTTGTCTTCAAATGTTGGTTTGCATATTGAAGAAATTGCATACATGTTTGAAAGCGGGGGGAAGAGCATCCCAAAATGGCTGAGGGTCATGAAGAGCTGGCTTATTGCCATGGAGGCGCCTTCCTCATGGCCCGTGGTGATTATTCCTGCAACCTTTCCCGAGAACCTGCGGAGCATCCCGCTTCCAGGTGTCTTCTGGTCAGCGGTTAGCTCGATGAACTTCATGTGCTTTATGTTGAGGGCCCGGTCTTTGGGGGATTTGGGGTTTGCGGGCGGGAGGCTGCCGTCCAGGCTGATGCACCTGTCAAGGAATGTGGCCATCAGGGTGGAAATCTTGAAATTGTTTACAGGAGTTGCAAAGATTATTGCGTCTGCCTTCAGGATTTTGTCGTATAACTTGTTGCTCATGTCATCTCCTTGGGGAGTCTCCTTGGGGTAGCAGGAGCAGTAGAAATGGCACTGGGTATTCACAGTTGAATAGCAGGCCTTGCAGTGCTTTATGGAGTACTTGCGGAGGGGGACAAGCTCGGTTTTTGCCCCGAGTTTTTTGCATTGGTCAAGGCACTTTTTCAGCAGGAACTCAGAATTGGAATCTTCCTGGGCCATATCGAACTCATCGCGCGCTGAACCGGAAATCCCAAGCACCAGGGGCTTCCCTCGCTTTTTTGATGCGAGCTTTTTTGCTTCTTTTATTGTTTTCTCCCGGACCTCTTTGAACATTTTTAGGGTTTTGGCATCAATATCCAGGGTTTCCATGAGGTCCTTGTCTGAAAGCTTTTTTGGGCGCATGACCCTTGATTGTATTATTGCATTTAAAATACTGCAGGAATCAGCTCTTTATGCCCAGATATTTCTTTAGCCAGAGGCAGGAGGAAAGCATAAAAGCTTCGGGGAAAAATAATTTTTATGGAGCTCGAGTCCCTTATCGGCCTGCTTGCCGCAATAGTGCTGTTTGTTTACGGGATAGAGCACCTGAGCAAGGAGCTGCAGAAAATAGCCAGCGAAAGGCTAAGGAAGCTCCTCCAGAAGCTTACGAAAAACAGGTGGGCAGGGGCGCTTACAGGTGCAGCAACAACAGCAGCAATACAGTCCAGCACGGCCACTACAGTAATTACAGTAGGGCTGGTAAATGCAGGGATAATCTCTTTTGCGCAGAGCCTGGGGATAATTGCAGGGGCAAATGTGGGGACTACAGTAACTGCGCAGCTTATAGCATTCAAGTTTGCTGCGCTTGCCCCATTCTTCATAGTGCTTGGTTTCATGCTTGGGTTTGTTGGGGGAAAATACCGTTTCCTTGGAAAAACAATATTCTATTTTGGTTTCCTTTTCCTTGCAATAAGCTTCCTTTCGGATGCTGTTGAGCCTCTTAAAACAAACCCAAGCGTACTGGATATGCTGGCGGAGCTCAGGAACCCGCTGCTGGGAATAATTGCAGGGGCTTTGCTCACAATGATTTTGCAGTCGAGCTCAGCGACTACGGGAATCGTTGTTGTGCTGGGGGCGGAGGGCCTGCTTGGGGTTGGGGCAGGATTGCCAATAATAATGGGGGCGAACATAGGGACCACGTCCACTGCTCTGCTCTCTGCATGGAGGATGGAACTGTTTGCAAAAAGGACTGCTGCTGCCCATGCAATATTCAATATCTGCGGAGTGCTTGTATTCATACCTCTGCTTGTGCCATTCACAGGGTTTGTGGAAGGGCTTGGGGGAAGCGGGGGGCAGATGATTGCAAATGCCCATACCATATTCAATGTGACAACTGCATTCGTCTTTCTGCTGCTGCTTGGCCCGGTGGTGAAGATTAGCGAAAGGCTTGTGCCCGGAAGGGAAAAGGAAATACTCTTCAAAACCAAGTACCTTGAAAAAATACCCAAGAATACGGACAGTGCAATCCGGGCAGTTGAAAAGGAGCTCAAGAGGCAGATGGAGTTTATGCAGGAATCATTTTACCTCTCCTATGGGATGGTGCGCGCGGCCAAGGCAGACAAGATGATGAAGGTAAACAAGCTGGAAACCCTTATCGATTACCTGGAAGAAAGGATATCTGGGGTGCTGGTGGACCTCTCAGAAAGAAAGCTGAACCCTGGCCAGTCAGAGGACATAATCATACTTGCAAGGCTGGCAAACAAGGTTGAGCAGATGGGAGACCTTAGCAAGGAGTTTGCAAAGCTCGCCGTAAAGCTGGACAACCGTGGCGAGCACCTGATTCCTGAAGCAGTTGAAGAGTTGGATGCTATAAAGAAAGGGTTTGATGAGATAAGCGGGGAAATGGTGGAGAAAGGATGGAAGATGAATAAAAAAACCCTCAGGTCCATGACAAGAAAAAGGGCAAAAACAGAAAAGAAGATACAGGCAGCCTACCGGAACCACATGAAACGGCTGGCGGACAAGGAGCTCTCCAGCTACACGAGCACAATTTTTGTTGATGCAGCATATTCAATCGAGCAGGCAAACTCCGCGCTGCTGCGGATGGGGCGGCTGCTCCTTAAGCTGAGGAGCGGGAATCAGTAATATTCCCTCAGCTCCACTTTTTTGAAATAGGGCTTTGCAGCAGAAACCATCGCATTCAGGGCTTTCCCATCGAAAGGCTTCTTGGTTGCAAAGGCTTTGTCGATTGTGCTTGGCTGCGGGGCAAAGGGCTGCAGAACATAGTATTCTGCCCCCTCAAGCCATTTACCTATAGCCTCAATCCTGTCAAGGTTATGTATGCCTGGGGCAACGGTAGTGCGGAATTCATAGGGAAGCCCTGAGGAACGGATTATGCGGGTGCTTTCCTTTATATCCGAAACATCCAGTGAAACCCCTGCGGCCTCGTCATAGTGCTCCAGGGAAGACTTTATGTCCATTGCAACATAATCCAGGAGCTCTTTTGAATAAAGCTCCTTGAGCATCTCCGGATTTGTCCCGTTTGTGTCAAGCTTTACCTTGAACCCCTCATTTTTGAGGGAACTGAGGAACCATGGCAGGTCAGGGTGTATTGTCGGTTCCCCTCCTGTAATTACTGCCGCGCCGACAAAATTCTTCCTCTTGGACAATTCTGAAACTGCCTGCTCTGCAGAAACTCTCTGGGGCGGGAATTCTTCAGGCAGCACCAGTGAGCGGTTATAGCAGAAAGGGCACCTGAAGTTGCAACCGACCGTGAACAGGGTGGATGCAATCTCCCCGGGGAAATCCAGCAGGCTGGTTTTTTCTATGTATGCAAAATCCAGGCTCATTGTCTATCCTCGCATTTGGAGGAGGGGCCCGAGAAAAGATGCCTCTCAGCAAACTCTTCCTGCTTTCCCTCGTTCCACTGGGAAACCGGGCGGATATACCCTACAACCCTGGAATACACTTCGCAGGGAACCCTTTTCTTTTCCAGTTCTTTTATTTTTTCTTCTTCCATCCTAACCATCTCCATTATCCTGATGCTTTCATGCGCAATGCGCTCGCATAACCTATCTCTTCATCGCATTTGGGGCAATATTTGTGCTCCCCTGCAATATATCCATGGACAGGGCATACGCTGAATGTTGGCGAAAGCGTAAAGTACGGCAGCCTAAAATTCTCTGCAATGGTCCTTACAAGCTTTGCAGCAACCTTCCAGTCATAGATGCGCTCCCCAAGGAATGCGTGGAATACCGTGCCTCCGGTGTACTTTGTCTGGAGGGCGTCCTGGGCCTCAAGCGCATCAAAAACATCTATGGGGGTTGAAACATCGAGCTGCGAGGAGTTCGTGTAATATGGCGCTGCCTGCCTGGATTTGTAAGCCTCCTCATTGGCCACAACTATGTTTGGGTAGCGGGCCTTGTCCAGCCTTGCAAGGCGATAGGTTGTCCCCTCTCCAGGGGTAGCCTCAAGGTTGTATACATTTCCTGTTTCCTGCTGGTAGGTGGCAAGCTTTTCCCTCATGAACTCCAGCACTTTTTCCCCGAATTCCCTGCCCTCTTCGCTTATCAGGTCTGTGCCTGTGAAATTTATGATTGATTCGTTCAAACCAATCAGCCCTATGGTCGCAAAATGGTTTTTCCAGTATTCCCCATTGGATTTCTTTATGTTCCTGAGGTAGAACCGGGTATACGGGTAAAGGCCGCGCTCAGTGAAAATCTCCAGTATTTTCCTCTTTGCCTCCAGGCTCTGGTATGCAAGGTCCATGATGTCATTGAGTTTCTGGAAATACTGCTCTTCATCCTTTGCAAGGTAGCCAATGCGCGGGAGGTTTATTGTAACTACCCCTATCGAGCCTGTAAGGGGGTTTGCCCCGAAAAGCCCTCCTCCCCTCTTCCTGAGCTCTCGGTTGTCCAGGCGGAGCCTGCAGCACATAGAGCGTGCATCATCCGGGCTCATGTCGCTGTTTATGAAATTAGAAAAGTAGGGTATTCCATATTTTGAAGTCATTTCAAAAACTCCCCTTGCAGTGTCTGATTCCCAGTCAAACTCCTTGGTGATGTTGTAGGTGGGGATAGGGAAGGTAAATACCCTGCCTGAGGCATCACCTTCAATCATTACTTCTGTGAACACCCGGTTGAGGAGGTCCATCTCCTTCTGGAAATCCCCGTATGTTTCCTTCATTGGCTTGCCCCCTATTATAACAGGCTGGTCCTTGAGGAAATCAGGCGGGTTCAGGTCCATTGTGATGTTGCTGAAGGGAGTCTGGAACCCCACCCTGGTTGGCACATTCATGTTGAAGAGGAATTCCTGCATTGCCTGCTTTACCTCCGCATACTCAAGATTGTCATAGCGTATAAAGGGCGCAAGGTAAGTGTCAAAATTGGAGAATGCCTGGGCGCCTGCTGTTTCCCCCTGGAGCGTATAGATATAATTTACTATCTGGCCCAGGGCAGTGCGGAAATGCTTGGGCGGCTTGCTCTCTATCTTGCCGCGCACTCCGGTAAATCCACTCAGGAGAAGGTCCTGGAGGTCCCATCCAACGCAGTACGCCCCAAGAGTATTGAGGTCATGGACATGGAAATCCCCGTTTTTGTGGGCATCCCCTATTACAGGGGAATAAACCTTGCTGAGCCAGTACTGGGAAACAATAAGGCTGGAGATGTGGGTATTGAGGCCCTGCAGGGAGTAGGCCATATTTGCATTTTCCTTTATCCTCCAGTCGTCATTCTCAAGATAGCTGTCAATCATCTCAACGTTCTTCATGAGGTGGCCAAGGTCCCTGAGCTGGCTGTGCTGGCTCCTGTAGAGGATGTAAGCTTTTGCGGTCTTTACATATTTGTTTATAATCAGGACTTCCTCCACTATGTCCTGGATCTGCTCTACGCTTGGGTGCTTTTCGCTATACTTATGGTTAAGGATGTTCACTACCTGGTCGGAGAGGTTCTCTGCGCGGTCCTTGTCCCCCTCTCCGGTAACGCGGAATGCCTTCCAGATTGCATCGCGTATCCTTTTGCGGTCAAACAGCACTACTGTGCCGTCCCTTTTCCTTATCTGGTAGATTTCATTTTCTTCCATTGGAGCCACCCTTCTTCAGTTTCTCTATTGTCTCCACAAATGCTTCAAGGTCCCCGAAATCCCTATAGACTGATGCAAAGCGTATATATGCAACCGGGTCTGCCTTCCTTAGCGATTTCATCACCAGGTTGCCCACCCTGGAGCTCTTGATTTCTATTGAATCTTCGTTCCTCAGCCTTGCCTCTATGCTGCTTACCATCTCTTCGATTTCAGAAAGGGAGATTGGGCGCTTTTCGCAGGCCTTCCTTATGCTCGTCCTCAGCTTCTCGGAGTTGAAGGGCTGCCTGGAGCCATTCTTCTTTATTACGTAAAGCTCAGCATACTCTACACGCTCAAAAGTGGTGAAGCGCTTTTCGCACTTCTCGCATTGCCGCCTCCTCCTTATCTGGGATTCGACCTGCCTGGAGTCTACGACTTTTGTTTCTTCATTCGTGCAATATGGGCATTTCATAGCTTCGCCTCGGGACCCTCCTGCAACACAATATATTGTGTTTTTGGAGCATATATACTACAAGGGATTGTATTATAAAAGAAAGCTTTTACGACGTGAAGTGCAAAAACACAGTCGTTGCGGTTGAGACACGGAAACTTTAAAAAGAAAAAAACAAGGCACGGGGGCTAGACCCCGTGGCCAACGACCCCTCCTCCGCGCACCCCTTTGCCCATCTCCAGCAGAGGCTCAGGAGTGTCCTGGGAGTTCAGGGGAGGCTGGGGAGTTGGGCTGCTGCTCTTCATCCACTCCGCGTACCTCTCAGCTTCAATCCTCTGCCTGAGGCTTAATCCGAGTGAAGCAAGGGCCGCATAAACCCTCTCGTTGGCATCCTCTCCAAGAGCCCTGGAAAGCTTCTCCTGGCTTGAGTTCAGGAGGGATTCGGCCTGCTCTGCTGCGCCCTCAACCATTGCAGCCCTGCTCTTTGGGAGTGCAGGAGTGCCTGCTGATGCGGGGAGCTTGCTGGACAGTATCTCCAGGAGTTTCCTCCCGTCTGCAAGCCTGTCGCCTCCTCCCAGCTCCAGCGCATTGCATACAGCGCAAATCCTGGAGATGGACCTTAGCTCCGGGCTCATCCTAGCCGGGCGGGCATCCTGCCCGCTTTCCCTGCCCCTTATTGGGGCCTTGCCTGCGCCTTTCGCGCCACCAATTTTAGCATGTGCCATTTTCATATTATTCACCATTTTTGCGTATTTTTCTCCGGAAAAACCGGAGTGGATATATGGCAGTTTGGAGCCAGTGCTTTTCCCGGGCTCCTGCCCGGCCCAGCTCCAAATTGTCTATGGGAAAAACAAGGAAAAAGGAATTTTTTATCGGGGGTATTGGTGTATTTATGGGGCTATGCCCCAAAAAAGAAGAACCTGCTGCAAATAGGGCAAATGGAAACCTCACCATATTTCATTAGGTTTGCATTCATTTCAAATACCTTGGGCTATATAGGAGATGTAAATGCTTTTAAAGATATTTTTATCTTTTGCGCAGGAGCTTGCATGAACGGTGGGCAGCATTGTTTTTTACCTGCCTGAGTGTGCGCGCTTCACTTTCCCTTCCAAGAACACGTATCTGCTTTTTGAGCTCAGTGGTTGAAGTCACCGGGAAGTCGCTTCCATGCA
>WJMK01000024.1 GCA_014727975.1 Microcaldota archaeon
AGAAAAACCCTGGAAACTGCCGCTTGAGGCTGTGGACGCCATTCTTCTTCCAAAAGAGCTGTGCCCACTTATAAAAGAGGAGTTCCCGGAGCAGAAAAGCAGGATTTTCAGCTATGGGGAGTATGCGCAAAAACTCTGGAAAGAGATTCGTTTTGGTTTCTATTTAGGCAAAATCCGGGAGTTTTTTGAAGGCGTATATTCTAGGATCAGACCGGAGTAGGCCTTCGTGCTCTTCGGTTCTGACAGTTACTTATAAGTAGAATCCTTCTTTTTCTCAATCCGGTACACAGTTATCTCTTTGGCGTTTGTGTTCACATGGTAGCAGACCCGGTATTTTCCAATGCGGATTCTAAAGCAATCTTCCAGGCTTTCTATTTTTGCAAGGTCAAAATCTTTGGCAGGCCAGGGATTTACTTCAAGAACTTCAAAAACCGAATATACTCTTTTCCTGGCCTTTTCATCCAATTGTTCAAATGATTTCTGGGGTTTTTTGCCAAGCAGGACATTGAACATGGGAAAACTCCTAAACAGATTTATAATCCGCTCTAGGGCCTTTAAGGGCATCCTCAAGATCCTTTAGGTGCTCTTTAAACTCTTCCTTTGAAAGTTTCTCTGTTGGTATCACTGCATGCTCAAGAACTGAGAGGTCTTTCCTTATGTCCTTTAGCTCTTTGTAAATCATGTCCAGCGTTACATTTTCTCCCATTGCCGTTCACCTTGAATTTATTGCTCAGGTCTTATTTAAATACCTAGCGGGGGGCAGGTTTCCGGTGCTTCCGCTATAATTCCAGCATTTTCCCTTCCGGATTAGCTTTATAAACATAAAGAGCTAATAATTATCACATGGTTCTAAAGGGCCGCCCCCAAAACCTTATCCGCCCAGAATCCAGGGCACCAAAGAACATGCCAGAGCCTTTGCTGGACAAGGGCAAGCTTGGGCAGTTCCATGATTTTCTCAAATCAGTCGGCTATGCGGGAAAGCGCTTCGTGCCCAACCCCCTTAATTCTGACAAGTCCCTTTTCCTGGAAGCAGTCCACAAATACTATGAGCTTTTTGAAGAATTCCCCTCATCTCACAGGCTGGGTGCGCAGGGCCTCCGCATGTTTGACCATGCATTCAGCTTTCATGGGGGCTACCTCAAGATAAAGGAAGAATTGGGAATGGCGGAGGAGAGGCGCCCAAAGAAAGAGGATTTTGAAGACCCGCGCCGGCACCTTATTGATTTTGTAAGCAAGCTGAAAGAGGAGCTGGGCCATTTCCCGAAAAAAACCGAGCTGCAGGAGAGGAAGCTCTGGTGGGTTTTTGACTGGGCACGCGAAGAGTGCGGAGGGATGCCGGGCCTGAGGAAGGCAGTAGGCGCAAAGGAATTCAAATGGGGCGAGAAAAGCCTAAAGAACTGGAAAAATTTCAGGAAGGAATTGCTTGCACTGAAAGAAGAGCTGGGGCACGAGCCCTCCTGGACAGAGCTTGAGGGCCTTGACCGCCATGATGTTCTCAATGCTGTGCAACACCATGGTGGAATGATTGCCATCCGTAGGAAGCTCGGATGGAAAGTCCTTCAGGAAGGCCAGGAAGAGCTCGCAAAGCTGAAAACCTGGGAATGCTTCCGTGCAAGGATGAAATCCATAATAGAGTGCAATAATGGGGAATTCCCCACCCATGATTACCTGTGCTCGATAAACGAGAGCAGGATGTATGTTGCTGCACGGAGATTTGGGGGGCTTCCTTCGGTTTCCATACTCCTTGGTTTTGAGCCCAGCCGCCGCCAGGGCGCGGTTTCCTGGAAGAACTGGCGCCTTGCCGAGGCTGAACTTAGAAAGGTTGAAGGCAAGCTTGGCTATCCGCCCAGCTGGGACCAGATACTTGATGAAACATCTGCAGGGTTTATGCGTGCCCTTGAAGTGCACCATGGCGGCATGAATGCAGTGCGGGAAAAAATGGGCTGGCCGCTTTTGTACGAGCGGGACAGGTTCCCCACCTGGGAAGCGTTCCGGGAAACAGCATTTTCCATAATTTACGTTTTTGGGGACATCCCTCCCACCAGGCAGCTTCGTAAGCTCGGGCATGGCCCATTTGCTTCTGCGATAAAGGATTTTGGCGGAATGAACTCAGTTCGCCTCCGCCTTGGGCTCTCCCCCCGGGTACGAAGAGGGAGGCTTTCCTATAAGCACTGGAAGAATGTTGAGGCAAAGCTTACTGAGCTTACTGAAAAGCTGGGCCGTTTCCCTCCGTACTCAATTGCGCATGCGCATTCGGGGCTGGTTTCCGCGATTTACACTTACCACGGGGGATATCCTGCCGCAAGGGCAAGGTTCCTGGGAAAAACTCCCCCCGAAAAGAAAAAGCCGCAGATAACAGTCGGGGCCCAGAAGTCCAGGCTTTTCTATAGTGCAAAGGAGGGTGCGGATGCACGCCCTGAATTTGTAGCTGCTGCACTCAGGCGTTTCCGCGGCACGGTATATTCCCTCAATTATTCCGGGAATTGCCGGGAGGAGCTGGAGCAGGAAGCCACGCTTGCGATTCTTGAGCTTCTGGAGCGCTCTGAGGTTCCTTCTGAATTCTATGGCAAGGTTGGCAGGTTTGTGAAGGGCCGGCTGTACAAGTTCATGGCCGCTCAATACCATGGCGGGGTGCGGCTGGACCGGAAGGAGCGGGACATCGTTCTTTCTGTGCGCACCGCGCACAAGCTCCTCCGCGACAAGCTGCACAGGGACCCGGATGCGGAGGAGATTATGGGCCTGCTTGAAATCCCGGCCTGGCAGCTTGCGGAGGCCCTTAATGCAATGAAGCGCCCTGTTTCCATAGATATCCCATTGCATGGCGGCAGGCCTTTGCTGGAAACCCTGGATCCCAAGGCAGAAAAACCGGGCTCCGGGCATCTTTCTTCCAGGATGGGGCCGCATTTTGAGGCCTGGATTGCCTCTGCCCTTGCTTCCCAGGGTAAGAATGAGCAGGAAATCCAGGTGCTTTGCAGGCACCTTGTTTCCGGAGCTTCGGCAGCGAATATCGCTTCCGAGCTGGACATCCCTAAAACATATGTCCGTTCAGTAATAAGGAACTATTTCCTGGATGCTGGAAATTACCTTTCCAGATGATTCTTTTCCGAGTAGAGCTTCTCTACTTCCGGCAGTAATCCAAACTCAAAATTGACACTTTTCACAGCCCGTAGCTCTATTTAGGAAGGCCAGGATTCCAAGGCGAAACTGCCTGTTAGGTTTTTGACTTTACCCAATTCAATGCTCTTTCACAATCTTCTTTATTCGGATGGCCATGCCTGATAATCAACCTCCCGCCATAACAAGCCAGGTAGTCATCTTCTAAGCGCATCTTCTTCCTTTCGAGTATCTCCTTCACTCCTTTTATTGCGCTTTTATCTGACTGCCCCCTGCCAAACCAGGTCAAAAACACATAAATCTTTGCATTTTCATTTATTGATGTTCTTTCTATCTCCTTTAGCCATCCCAGCAAATCTTCATGTACTTATCCACCATATACGCCGGAACATAAAATTATAGACGTATACTTCTTCAGGTCCTTTTCCGGGCTTTGGTTAAGCACTAGCAATTCCGCATCACTATTATCTGCAACATGGCTGCAGACCTTAAACGTATTTCCCGTACTCTTTGGGCATACAAGCAATCCATTCATTTGTATTCTCCTCATCGCTTGGCAAACTCAAGTTTCTTCTCAACGCCGAAGCGTTTCATTTCGTCCTGGCCGAAGGGCAGAGTGAATCTTTGCCTCCGATTTCTCCTCGTAGTGTGAGGCTCACGGACCGTAGTCCGATAAATCGAGCCTCACGCTGCGACCGCGCCGCCGTAGAA
>WJMK01000055.1 GCA_014727975.1 Microcaldota archaeon
GGATTAGATACCCCGGTAGTCCCAGCTGTAAATAATGCGGACTGTGGTGTTGCTTCAGAGTTAATCTGCAGCAGTGCTGTAGCGTAGGTGTTAAGTCCGCCGCCTGGGGAGTACGGCCGCAAGGTTGAAACTTAAAGGAATTGGCGGGGGAGCACCACAAGGGGTGGATGCTACGGTTTAATTGGATACAACGCCGTGAACTTCACCAAGGGCGACGGCAGAATGAAGGTCAGACTAAAGATCTTGCCTAACAAGCCGAGAGGTGTTGCATGGCCATCGTCAGCTCGTGGCGTGAGTTGTCTGGTTAAGTCCAGCAACGAGCGAGACCCATACCATTAATTGCTACTTTTACCTTTAGTAAGAGGCACCTTAATGGGACTGCCCGCGTTAAGTGGGAGGAAGGAGTGGGCGACGGTAGGTCAGTATGGCCCGAATCCCTTGGGCTACACGCGGCATACAATGGCTGGAACAATGGGTTGCTACTCCGAGAGGAGGCGCTAATCCCCTAAATCCAGTCTTAGTTCGGATTGAGGGTTGAAACTCACCCTCATGAAGCTGGAATCCCTAGTAATCGCGTGTCATCATCGCGCGGTGAATACGTCCCCGCTCCTTGCACACACCGCCCGTCAAGTCACCCAAATGTGGTGTAGGTGAGGCTCCGGTTTCTGCCGGATTCGAACCTATGTTGCGTGAGGGGGGCTAAGTCGTAACAAGGTATCCGTAGGGGAACCTGCGGATAGATCACCTCCAAATATTATATGTAACCCATATGATGATTTGGAAACCTAAAGGAGTTTGGGAATCGATGAATGTACTATTTTCTCTGGCGAACCTTGAAGCTTGTAAATTTTCTCTTTTAACTCATCCAGAGTTAGTTATATAAGGGAAATCACACTGAACTCCCTTCCTTTCCATTTACGCGTTTCAGGAGTTTTCTCCTGGACGTCTTCACCATCGGACCCTCCATGGAGGGAAGGGAGCTCACTTTTAAATATTCTCTATTAAGCATAACTTATGTACAGAAATCTGCTATTAGTTCTATTCGTAGGGATTCTGCTTTTTGGCTGCCCGTCAAATGAGGAAATTTCCCCTGCAAATGAGGCGGGTGAAGGGGCCTTCCCAGAAGATGGACAAGCAGAGCCTAAAGTTGCTGAACCGGATGTGCCCACTGAAGATACTGATGAATCAGAGTCTCCACCCCCGGAAGAAGTTCCAGCTGAACCCGATATTCCTGATACGTCTGTTAGCCCAGGAGATGGAAAATCCATTCTTTTGCTTGGCCGCTCGGTAACTTACTACTGGACAGAATATATGGGCCTGGAATGGACCTGTGATGATGAAGAATGCATAACCGGCTCCCCAAGGGGCGAATACAACGGATATAATTTCATCTATTATGAACTTGATTATCCCCCGGAAATCGGCAATAGTGCAGGAGTGGGTATGGATACTTATGGCTCAGATGCAGGAATAGTTTTCTTCAAGCTCTGCTTTGCGGATTTCGAGCCGGATGAGAGCGGAGAGCTCCTTGCAAGAAACAAGAGAATGGTTGAGGATGCATATGAAGAGATTGTAACCAAGCGAGGGAAAACAATGATTGTTGGAAACGCGCTCCCTATGGTTGCCCAGTACACCGAGCCAGTGCTGGTTTCAGACCACTTGGCATACAATTCCTGGCTGGATGATTTTGCATCAACCCACGAGGACATTTATGTTCTGGATCTCTATGGGATTCTTGTGGATTCAGATGGTGCACTTAAGCCCGAATATGCAGTAAGCAGCGAAGACTCGCATCTCACAACTGCAGCATATGAGGAAATCACCCCGGAGTTCTTTGCAGTCGTCAGTGAGGTTGAGCCCTGAATTTCATACCGTTGTAAACAGTCAGGTTTAAATACATTACTCCACACATATATCCACATGAAAAATTTCATGTTTGCAATCCTGGCACTGGTGATGCTATCCAGCATCGTTGTTGCAGCATCAAGCACTGTTTCTGTAGGCGAATCCACAAACCTTGTAGACGAGCCTGTTTCTGAAACCGGTTCTGATGCTGCGGTTCTTTCTGCTGACAAAAGCACAAGGGCGAGCTCTTCAACTGGCTTTAGCCGCTGTGTGGTTGATGCAGACTGTGATGCAGGGGATGTTTGTATCCTCGGCGACTGCTATACTCCTCTTGAGTGCCGCGCAGACAGCGAATGCGGTGACAAGGAAGTATGCTACAGGGGGATCTGCATTTCACCAATATGTATTGTAAGTGCAGAATGCCCGACCGACTTTATCTGTACTTCTGAAGGGACATGTGAACCCAAGGAATGTGTAGGAGATTCTTTCTGCGGGCCTGGCAAGAAGTGCGTAAACTACGAGTGTGTTGATGCACCCGAGCCAATGGTTCTTGAGGAAGAGCCGGAGGAACCGGAACCCGAGCCAGTATCCCTTGCAGCAGAAAACAACTGCCCTGTGTGCAAGTGCGACTGCAACTGCCAGAGATGCGAGAAATGCCCTTCATGCCCGGAGCTTGAGTGCCCTGCATGCGGCCCATTCGATGGGGAGCTTGAAATCCCAATCCTGCTCTTTGGCCTTGTAGTGGTTGCCGCAATCGGCTTCTTTGCAGGCAAGATGGGCGGAGATTCCTCAGGTGAAGATGTGAAGCTCGACCGCGTAAAAAGCTCAAATGAGGGCTCAGGCAGGGGAGAGCCAGACATCAACGATGAGGCATCATTCAGGTACATCTGAGAAAGCTTTGCTTTCTTCCCGTGAGCAGCTAGCTCACGGTCTAGTATTTTTTTATGCTGATCTGAGAATCTGAGAAAGCTTCGCTTTCTTCTCGTGAGCATAGCTCACGATGCGGAGGGGAGTTAAAATCCTCCTCCGGTTTCTCGGGAATTTCCTATTTTAGGGTTGTTTGCATGGCACAATTAAAAAAACCCAATCCAAAATATTCTTCTGTTTCCAACGGAGAGGCAAAAAGATATCTTTTTGAAAGAACTCTGCAAGAAAACAGGAAGTCTTTTTCAAAACATGCACTTGGTTTCCTGCTTGCGGCTATTACTGCCCGCCAGAATGCAACCGCCTTCAGGTTTTCCAAAACCAATCCAGAATTTATAAGCTCCAATCTCCTTTTTTGCTTTTCCCACCTGGACTCCAGGATCCCTGAGCTCTCAAATATGAAGGAGGAGATAGCCTCAAGGTCAGAAGAAATACTTTCCTGCAAAAACGGGCAAAGGATGTTTCCATGGGCAATGGAGCGCGCTGTGGGAATAGCTGAAGACGATTCAAGTTTGCATTTTGCCCATACAATTTCTCTTCTTTTCAGGGCGTGTGCAAAAGTCTGCAGCATTGAAAAGGCTGCAGAGATCCATATGTTCTTTTCAGCCTTTGACGGGCTCCCGCTTGCCGATTCCAAAAAACTACTGAAAGGTATCCTGGCTGCAGAATCCCTGCCTGATATCTATAGCGCAATAAGCATTGCACATTCAGAATCACAGCAGCGCAAAACCAGCACAAGCAGCGGAATTTTCTCAGGCTCAAAACATTAGCCCTTTACAACCCCAAGTGGCCTCAATTTAGCTACAATATCAGAAATCCCGGCTTCAGCCACGCTTTTCACAACATCATCCACGTTTTTGTATGCATCAGGGGCCTCCTCCGCAACCACACGCATGTCTGCAGCCCGCACATAAATTTTCCTAGAGTCCCAGAGACCCTTTGAAACTTCATTGCCTTTGTGTGTTTTTACTGCCTGCTTTCGGCTCATTGTGCGCCCGCTTCCGTGGCAGCTGCTCCCAAAGCTCAGGCCCAGCCCCTTCTCTCTCCCCACAAGCACATAGGAGGCAGTTCCCATGCTGCCTGGGATAAGCACCGGCTGCCCCACATCCCGGTACAAAGGAGGCAATTCTTCCCTCCCCGCAGGGAAGGCCCTGGTTGCCCCTTTCCTGTGAACAATCAGTTCCTGTTTTTTCCCATCCACCTCATGGCTCTCTTTTTTTGCAATATTGTGGGCAACATCATATACAAGATGCATTTCTTCGGATGTCCCCTCCCCAAACACAGAATCAAAGCTCTCGCGCACCCAGTGCATTATCGCATGCCTGTTCACAAATGCATAATTAACAGCGCATCGCATCGCATCAAGATAATCCTGCGCCTCTTTAGTCTCAAGAGGAACATATACAAGCTGCTGGTCCGGAAGCGGAAGCTTCAGCTCATTTGCTTTCTTCATCACGGCCTTTAAATGATCCGAGCATATCTGGTGCCCGAACCCCCTTGAGCCGGTATGGATCATTACGCATGCCATTCCTTCCCTGAGCCCGAATTTCTCCGCAACCTCAGGCAGGAAAACTTCACCTATCTCCTGCACCTCAAGGAAATGGTTCCCTGCACCAAGAGTACCAATCTGTTTGCTGCCCCTCTTTTTTGCAAGCTCGGAAACAGCAGCATAGTCTGCGCCCTCAATTTTCCCATATTCCTCGGTGCGCTCCAGGTCCTCCTTTCTCCCGTAGCCGTTTTCCACTGCCCATTCCACCCCCCGTTCAGAAACCTCCCCAAGCTCTTCAGTGCTTACGCGCAGCTTCTGGCTCTTGCTCCCTACTCCTGAAGGCACGTTTTCAAACATCCTGTCGCATATTTCCCTTATCCTGGGCTTTACTTCATCTACAGTAAGAGGGGTTGTTACAAGGCGCACCCCACAATTAATGTCATACCCAACTCCTCCAGGGGAAACTACTCCTTCTTTTCCATCGAATGCAGCAACCCCCCCAATTGGAAAACCGTATCCCTCATGCCCATCCGGCATAACCATTGCGTGCTTAACTATTCCAGGCATTGATGCAACATTCCTGAGCTGCCAGAGGGTACGGTCCTTCTTCATCTCTTCCACCAGCCCCTGGATTCCAAAAACAAGTGCGGAAGCATTCATCTCTCCCTGCTTTTCCATCTCGAATATTGCATTCCCCACCTTCTTCAGCTCTGCATCCATCATAAACACCTATCCTTTATGTGCAGGTTCACTGCACAGCACTACAATTCTGCCCCTGCCCCTTTTTATCCTTTTTACAAGCCCCCTTTTCTCAAGCGAGGAAATGATTTCTTCTGTTTCAGGGGCGCTGCACTTAATCAGCACGCTCAGCTCTTTTTGGGTTTGCTTCCCATTCCCCTCCTTAAGAATTTCAAGTGCTTTTTTTTCACCCGCTCCCATTGCTTCCCTGAATTTTGCATGGGGCTCTGCCTTTCGCATCCCTGCAACTGCTGCATCTGCCTCCCTGTTGAATACAAAGTAATAGAGCACAAAGCCAAGCATAAAGAAAAGCACGATAAATATGCCTGCTGCCATCTGCATTGCGCCATCGCTTAGCATTGGCTCAAGTTCCTCTTCCGCTACGGTGGCTCCAAGCAAAGAAAACAAAAGCAGAACTGCAAAAATCTCCCTCATGCATATCTCTCTCCAATAAGTTTGATAAAACTTTCCTGCAGCCTTGTGGCCATACCTTCCCTGCTTTAATATGGTCTTCATGCATCTTATTCATTAAGATTTTTGTATTTTTTATTTTTTTATGGTTTTTTAAGTATTTTGTGTGTCCACGCAATCCCTGAAAAAATAACACACCTTTATAAATCTTGCCCCACATATAGTATTCTACTTTTATTCATGGTGGTGTGATGACAGACGAAAACTGCATTAGAGTAGTAGGAAAAGAAGAACGAAGCCAGGGAAGGCTTCGCAAGGTAGCACAGCGTGCGATGGAGAGGATGAAGCAACTCGGAAGAAAACCTCCGGCAGTTGAGCCGGTTTCTATCCGCCCGGGAAACAATATGAGCGCGATAGGAAAGGCAGGGGCGGTTGCAGCCCTTGCATCTGCACTTGTTGCTCCCGGCTGTGGAAACAAAAGCCCTGACGTTGATGCAGGGCCTGACGCATCTGTTCCTGAGAACTGTTCCTGCTGCTATACTGCAGATGGAGGAACTGTCTCCGGCCTGGAAGTCTGCACAGAATATGAATATGATGCAGATGGAAAGCTTCTTGCTTCTTATGAATGTGTTTGTACAGACAACGATACAGACACAGGCACCACAGACGCAGACACCGACACAGACACCGACACAAGCACCGGCACAGACACCGATACAACTACAGACACAGACACAGACACCAGTACTGACACAGACACAGGCACCACAGACGCAGATACGGATACCGATACGGATACAGATACAGACACAGATACCGATACGGATACCGACACAGATACAGACACCGACACAGACACCGACACAAGCACCGGCACTGACACCGATACAACTACAGACACAGACACCAGTACTGACACAGACACAGGCACCACAGACGCAGATACGGATACCGATACGGATACAGATACAGACACAGATACCGATACGGATACAGATACGGATACAGATACGGATACAGATACCGACACAAGCACCGGTACTGACACCGATACAACTACGGATACGGACAGCAGCACCGATACTGAAACAGACACAAGCACAGACACAGGCACATGCGTTAACCCTGGCCCAGCAAGCGAACATATGGGAACGTTCCTTGCTACCGACCCTGTTTCAGGAAATTCATACAATGTAGATGTATATGTTGATGAAGGAACTGAAGCAACTTGGCCGGACCTTGGAAATGTGTACAGGGCAAAGCTTGTATTCCAGGATGAAGGTGTGCCCGAACTCCCGGGAGTAGGGAGGACAGGCAGAAACATGGTAACAATCCCTGTCGGGGACCAGGAATGGACTTTCCTCAGGCTTGAAGGGGGAGACAGCGCCTGGCTTGGAGTAAACCGTGCATACAACGGCAACCTGAGCACTACAGGAAGCACACTCTTCAACTTCAATGGAGTGGCTTACGAAGCAGACCTCCTGGCTGTAAATATCCTTGAACAGGAAGCAAAAGTAAGAATCAGTGATGGAACAAACGAATCCGAAGGATGGGTTCCCCTTAATGTGCCTTATGCAAAGGTAGGCGACTTTTATGTTGCCATGAGAGGAGTAACCTCCACTTCAGGCACATTCGACATTCTCGGGGACAGGGAGAAGACCAACCCTGAAACAGTGTTCGACAGCGGCACAGGAAATGTTCTTGAACATGGCGTAACAAGGGAGTGTGATTAATCATGACCAACAGCGTAATGAAAATTAGCATGGTAATCCTTGGCCTTCTTATTATTTTTTCTTCAGTTTATGCCTGCGAATATGATTCGGAGTGCGAAGAGTGGGAAGAGTGTGAGGATGGAGACTGCGTTGCAGTAAGCGGAATGTGCGGAAGCGATTCCGATTGTGATTCAGACGAGCACTGTGATACAGACTCAAATGCATGTGTATCCTCTGAATGTTCGCATGACTCTGATTGTGAAGAATGGGAGGAGTGTGAAGATTACGAGTGTGTTGCAGTAAGCGGAATGTGCGGAAGCGATTCCGATTGTGATTCAGGAGAGCACTGTGATGAGGATTCATACGTGTGTGTTTCATCCGACTGCGCAACCAATGCAGACTGCCCGGCTGGCCAGTACTGCAATCATGCCAACCATTGTGTTTCCCCGCACCACGATGATGATGACGATGACGGCGGCAGCAACAACGATGATGAAGACGAGTGCGATTCAGATTCAGACTGCGCAGACTGGGAAGAGTGCAGCCATGGAGACTGTGAGCTTGCATCCAATGCATGCGAAGACGATGATGACTGCGGAGACGGGGAATACTGCTCAAGCCACGAGTGCGTGATGTACGACTGGTACTGTGTGGATGCAAGGGACTGCAACCCATGGGAGATGTGCTCAGAGCACAAGTGTGTTCTCGGCCCGGAGAGGTGCGCTTCAGATTCAGACTGTGAATCCTACGAAGTTTGTGATGAGGATTCCTGGACCTGCGAGCTTGCGCCCGGTTACTGCGGGAGAAATGCAGACTGCGAATACTGGCAGCACTGTGAGGACATGGTGTGTGTTGCAAATGAAGGCAACTGCGCTTCAGATTCAGACTGCGGAGAAGGCGAGGTTTGCACTTCACACAACTGCGAAGAGGCAGAGGTGGAGGAGCAAGAGCCTGAAGAAGAGAACCTCTCAGAAATCTGCGCGCCCCTGGTCAATGAGTTTGCAGAGAAGTACGCCAAAGCGATGCAGGAGCAGCAGGAAGAGCCTGTAGCCGAAGAGCCTCAGGAAAAGGAGGAAGGAGATGACCTTCTGCCCCTGCTTCTTGGCGGCCTTGTGCTCCTTGCGCTTGGAGGCGCTGCAGGCTGGCATACAGGAAGGCGCTCTGCAGGAGGGGAAACAGAATACGAATATGAGGAGGAGTAGATTCCTTCTTTTATTTTTTACTTTAAACGATGGTGATCCAATATGGCTGAAAACAGAACAGTTAAACCGGAAGTGAAGAGGGTTGCGGCCCCTGAACCAGTGCGGCCGCAAAAGCAGGGGGATGTTTCTGAAGAAGCCCCCCAGGGAGCACTTGGCAAAGTAATGTGTGCCCTTGGAAAAGCAGCACAAGCAGCAGGAAAAGCAACAGGAGTCGTTTTTCTTGCTGCAGCAGTAGGCACAGGAATTTCTGCGTGCGGCGCTGAAGGCAAAAACAGAGTGCCCGGAATCCCGGACGGGGGCCAGGATGCTTCCACCGATGTAGACACTGATGTAGACACTGATGCTGATTCAGACACGGACACCGATACTGACACAGACACCGACACAGACACCGACACAGACACAGACACAGACACCGACACAGACACTGATACGGCCACGGAC
>WJMK01000025.1 GCA_014727975.1 Microcaldota archaeon
GCACATATCTTGAATCATTGAGGGGAATGTTTGGGGGGGATACCAGCACGTACTCAAACTTGGTTATATTCGTTGGCCTCCTTATGGACTGGTTGGTTTCAAACATGTATGCATACTCCCCTTCCAGGAACCCAAATTCCTGCGTACCATAGTCCTGCACCAGGGCATTTAGCATTTCCCCAAAATAGCCTTCAGGCGGAGGCTTTCCTTCCCACTCCTCCCTCCAGTTCAGAATAACATATCCAAAATCAAGGTGCTCTCCTGTTTCCTGCCTTTCTGAAAGGATTTTGTAGGTGGCTGCAACTGTTGAAGTTCCATATTGCCCGAAGATAAGAACTTTTTCTTTTCCTGAAAAGTCCAGGCCCGTTTTCCTTGCATCGCACAGTGAGGCACTTTCTGTAAACTCAAATGCTGCAAAAACAGGCATTGCAATGTTTATTGCCACCAGCACGCAGAGCACAAGCACTGAAAAAGAATCCATTCTGCCTTTATTGGAGGAGAGAGAAAATGCTGCAAAGAAAGCAAGCGCAGGCGCAATATAGTATGTATGCCAGGGTATCGGGGAGCCTTCCATAAGCGGAATCAGTGAAATCAGCAGCCATGTTGAAAAAAAGAGCTGCTTTTTCCAGGATGAAAGCAGTTTCCTGAATGAAACAAAAATATACGCAGCATACATAATCAGGAAGAACAAAAACCCGATATATGCTTTCTCCAGGAGGGAGAAAAACCCGCCATGCATAAAAAATTTCCCTGTATCCCTGAGCAGAACCGCCTCTCCCAGGCCAACGCTTTCAAGGGAAAGGTAAAAAATCGCAAGCCCAATGAATGGCGCAGAGAGGGAAAAGAGGAAGTATGGATTCTTCAGGGAACTGCGGTCCTCCTGCAGCAGGTAAGCTAGCGCAAGCGGGATAATCATGAATGCTATTACAGACTTGGTGAGTGCAGCAGCAAGGGCAAAGAAACCCGCAAGGAGGAAACGCTTTGGGGATTCCATTTTTTTATCAGTATAGAAAAGGAGGGAAAGGAGGATTGGGGTAAGTGCAAAAACCTCCATAAGCAGCCGTGTTTCTGCATAGAAGACTCCATAAGCAGAGTAGAAAAGAAGGGAGGCCGCAAGCGCACCATCGGGCCGGAGGAAGCGTTTTGCGAGCAGGTAAAAAACAAATGCATTTATGCTTCCAAAAAGAAGATTCGGTGATTTGTAAACCCATTCAATTGAATCAAACAGCTGGGAGGTAACCGGGAGGAAAAGGGAATATGTGATGAAATAAAGCCCTGGTTTCCAGGGGGCCTGCCAGCCCAGGTAGGTCGGAAGGAATGACATTTCTTCTGCTTCTTCTGCAATCATTTCTGCATAAAGGGTTCCGTCATATTGAAGCGGAATCTGGCCCAGGTAGACCGCTTTCATGAGGAAGATTACCAGGAAAAGGGCAAGCATGATCTTTCTTGCAATAGAACTCTGCATTGCTCAGATTATTGATGGAAAACGTTTAAACCCTGAACATGCGGCATCCAAAGATATTTTTAAACGGTTTGTGGCAAGGAAAGGTACATGCATGGGAAAAACCCGATTTCTTCAGGATTCAGAAAAGGGAGATATCATCTCGCAGTTTCAATGGTTGAGGATATAAATCCAAAGAGCATATTAGACATTGGATGCGGAGAAGGGCACTTCCTTTCATACATCTCAGGGGGTTTCCCGGGTGCAAAATTATATGGGTGTGACCGGCGCAAAGACTGGGTCGATAAGGCGAAAAAAGCTTGTCCTGATGCAGAAATACATACGGGGGACTTCATGGAATTGGAGCTTAAGCCTGCAGACCTTGTTGTTGCGCTGGAGATGATGGAGCATAATGATGACCCTGCCAAGATGATTAAAAAAGCGGCCATGCTTGCAGGGAAAAACGGTTGGGTATTGATAAGCATACCTCGGCCAGAGCTGTTTAGATGGAGAATAACCTGGTGGCTCTGGACACATACTGTGGGACGGTGGGGACTAGGGGAGCACACCAACCTGACCGAATCCCAATTAATTGATTTTGCAAAACAAGCAGGGCTCCGTATGGAGAAGCCCTCCAGATTTTTCTTTGATTGTATTTCTACCATGCCGTTCAGGGTTTCATGACTAGAGGGAAAAACGACAAAAATAAAAAGCAAGTGTGCCTAAATACTCTTTCGCTGCGACCGTAGTCTAGTGGCAGGATCTTGGCTTCCCAAGCCAATGACCCGGGTTCGAACCCCGGCGGTCGCATCTCAATTTTTACGGGGGTTTTACGCTAAGCAAAAATTGTCAAAAAACACCGTTTTACTCCGGCTTCCGTGTTTTTCTCAGAAATAAACACAAATCGGGGGAGGGTCAGGAGGACCCTCAAACTGGGGAGGGGGTGTCCCCCTCCGCGGTTCGGTTTCCAATATTCTTAAAAATAAACGGGGAGAACTCTCCGCAATGAAAAGGTTTCTCCTAATTGCATTGCTGCTGGTTTCCTTTGCATCTGCTGCGGAATGCAGCGGAAGCGTTGAAATGGGGCTTCCTGCAATAAGCGAGGGGGAAGAAAAAGCAGGGGAGATTGTTGTTGTGCAGATGAAGCTGGTTCCGGGTGAAGGCAAGGCATACATAGGCGCAACGCCCCCAACAGATTCCAGCCTGCAGGAGAGCCTTGAGGCAGCAGTAACTGCTGCAGAGGGGCTTTCGGGCGAGGAAACCGAATGCGATATTCTTCTTTCGATAAGGGATGACAGCGAATATGTTCAGGGGCCATCAGGAGGTGCCGCATTTGCGCTTATGGGCTATTCCCTTCTCACTGGGCAGGCACTTAGGGAGGACGCGGCAATAACAGGAAGGATTGATGAAGGCGGGGCTGTGCTCCCGGTTGGGGGGCTTTATGAGAAGGCGCTGAGTGCCCGCGCGGCAGGCAAAAGCCATTTCCTTACTCCGTTGCAGGGAATAGATGAAAAGCTGATGATGGAAAACATTGAGGGCATTGCAGTATACGAAGTGGAAGACCTTGAAGAGGCGGCAGACTTCTTTTTCTGGGGCATCATCCCGGAGGAAAAACCCATGAACCTTACTCTGGACCCGCTACCGCCGCTTGCAGAATACAATGCAAGCACCCCTGAGTTCAGGCAGGTTGCAGAAGGCATAATTAAAAGGCAGGCAGAGGCAGTAAAATCCATAGAAGACCAGGGGCTGAAGGAATACTTCGGGGAGCGGATGCTCCAGCAGGGAGAGCTGGTTGAAAAAGGCTATTATTATTCTGCTGCAAACGATGCATTCCTTGCATACATACTTGCTGATTCAATTTCTGGGATAGATGACCCGGATGTGGAGGGGAAAAAGCAGGAAATCCAGGGCTGCCTTGAATCAATTGACCCGCCGCCCACAACATATGAGAACTACGAGTGGGTGATGGGGGCGGAGGCAAGGCTGGAAAGGGCGGAAAACCAGCTGGAGCTCTACGGGGAGGCAGAATCCGGAACACAGGAAGAAAAATACTATATTGTTTACCAGCTAGATTATGCGCTTGCATGGTGCGATGCTGCAAAAGAGATGTACTATTTTGCAGAAAAAGAAGGAGGGTCGCCCCTGGAGGATGAGGTACTCAAGGAACATGCGGATATGCTGATAAACATAAGCAGCAATTATTCAGAGATAGGCCATTCCGAAAACTACCAGAACGGCATGGAAATGTATGAAGATGGAGAGTATGCAGGGGCTGCATATGAGCTGATGTATGCACTTGCATTCGAGAAAATGACTGCTGATTTCCTTTACGGCAATGTAAGCTCTGAGCAGATTGCAGAGCTGAACAGGGGGAAGAGGGAGTCCCTCTGGGGAGATGTATTCAAGGCACATTCTTACTACCTGCTGGAAACAGAAGATATGCAGGGCGCATATGCGGTTGCAATATTTTCCGGGGGCATGGAAGAGATGCGCTCAGGAATCATGCAAAGCAACTATTCAGGGCAAATAGACGAATTGCCAGGGGAGGGGAGCCAGGCAAACAAAACAACCTTTGAAGAAGAGGGTGGAGGGGAGGCGGAGTGCGTCTGCCCTGAATGCCCTGAGCAGGAGGTCTGCGCGGCCGCTTTCGTGCTCCTCATTCTTCCCCTATTTATAAAAAATCTTCCCAACAAGAAAGAGTAACGTGATTGAATGGAAGACAGGCTCAGTGCTCGTGAGATTGGAGCTTATATTGAATTGAAGAAGAAGGTTGCAGAAGAGGAATACAAGCTTAATTACATCAAGAATACTGCAGGGGACCACTCTGCCCTGATTGGGGACCTTGAGGAAAGCCTAAGGGAAGAGCGCGCAAAAATGAAGATAATTGAGGGGAAGATGGAGGCAAAGGGACTGGAGCTAGTTGTCCCAAACCAGGAAAGGATTGAAGAATACACTGAACTGATTTCCCGGCTCCCCAGGGAAGAAGTAAACCACGCGATAAAAAACAAAAGCGGGGATGCATACGCCTATCTTTGCGAAAGGGGCAGGCTGATAAAAAGGAACATGGAAAACAAAAACGAAATCGGGAAGCTGAATGTGCTGGTTGCGAATTCACCTGCTGATGTGCGTGGTTGCGTAAAAGAGGCCCTGAGGAAAGGGGAGCCGGGGGAAGCAGAAGCAAATTTTGACCAGGAAAACGGGGCAAAAATAATAAAGCTACTTAACCGCGTTGGGGTACGCTGCAGGGCTTCAGAAGGCAAGCTCGTGAAAACAGATGATGGGCGCACGGAAAACAGGGTTCTTGTAAACAATGAATATTTCTGGGTGCCCTCAGGCAAGCTGGACACATTTACAGAAAATGAGAAGGTGCTTGCGGATGTAAGCATAAGGCTCCAGGTAAAGAATGCAGAGATGCAGGCAATAACCTTCAATGATGAGCAGCAAAAGGAATTCCAGGAGCTGCAGGGGAGATATATGGACCTGCTTAAGGCAAGGAGGGAAATAATCGGGCAGGAGGAAAAGGACCTTACAATATCTATCTGAGGGATTTGTGCATATACGGGCCCTTGCGTTTGTACCCTCTTTTGGAGTAATACTGCCTTGCACCTATTCCGCTTATGATTATCATTTCCTTCTTTCCGAATTCTTCTGATGCGATACTCTCTGCCTGCTCAAGCAGCAGGGAGCCGAATGCACGATGCTGGGCTCCGGAAGGCTTTTTCCCTATGCTTGTTTCTGCCCCGTAGATGTGCAGTTCCCTGACCAGGGCGGTTTTGCTGCCTATCTCCCTGCGGAAGGGGCAGAACGGAATCCTGAGCCTAAGGAAACCGATAAGCCTGCCTCCTGCTTCATATGAAAGGAAAATTTCCTTGCCCCTGCTTGCTTGGTAGTCTATTCTCACTGGTTTCGCATCTTCCGGTGAAAACCTGCTCCTTCCTACTTCCCTGCAGCGTATTTCATTGGGCTCGATTTTCTTTTCCCCCAGGGCTTTTTCCACAAGCTCCCTGAGGTTGCTTTTCTCAACCCCCGCCCCGATAAGCCCGGATGGGATATCCCGCTGGATGCGCATCACCCGCACCCATGGGGGGATATGCCTGTAGAATTCTGAGATTACATCTGCAGCTTCTTTTGCGGAATAAGGCGTATACTCGCCTTTCTCCATCATTTTGTAAAGCTGGGTATTGGGCATCACGAGTGTAGGATAAATCTTGAGCATGTCCGGCTTGAAATGCGCATCCTGGAAGAGATTTTTCACCATTGCATTGTCCTTTTTTGGGCTTGAGCCTGGAAGCCCGGGCATTATATGGTATGCAACTTTGAAGCAGGAATCCTTGAGCCAGCGGGTCGCGTCCACCACGTCCTTTACAGTATGCCCCCGGTTTATTCTCCTATAAATCCTGTCGTCTGGGAACTGAACCCCAAGTTCTACGCGGGTTGCCCCATATTCCAGCATCTCATCTATGTGCTTTTTTTTGCAGATGTCCGGGCGGGTTTCAATCGTGAGCCCGATTACCCTGTTTTTTGCGCTCTCGTTGAGTTTTTTTGCATGGGCAAGATTGCGGGAAGGTTTTCTGTTGAACCCGTCGTACATATTTTTTACAAAATTCCTCTTGTACTCTTCTGGCATGGAAAGGAAGGTCCCCCCCATCAGTATCGCTTCGCACTTGTCAGTGGGATGGCCGGTTTCCAGGAAATGCCTCAGCCTGCCCTCCACCTGCTTGAATGCATCGAATCCGTATTGCCTTGCACGAAGCGCGGCGGGCTCTTCTCCTGTATAGCTTTTTGCAGCTTTTCCGGTATATGGGCAGTAGATGCAGGAGTGCCCGCAGGAGCCCTCCGGCTTTATCATCAGCGCAACAGGAGTGACTCCGGATGCGGTCCGCATAGGGCGCTTTAGGAGGAAATTGCGCACTTTTTTCGGGGCGTCCCCGGGCAGGAAGGCAAGTATCTCAGAGTTCCTGAGAAAATTAGTTAGCCTAAATTTCTTAGATGCCTCCTGCTTTATTGCATGGAGGTCAGTCCTCCCCTCCAGAAGCTGTGAAACTGCATACCTGGCTGCCCTTTCCCTCATTGCTACCACAGGTTTGACAGCAGCCCCACAAATGCATAAATCGGGGCTTCAATAACCGGGAAGAGCATTGCGCCATTGTTTACTGCCTTGTAATCAGAAAGCAGGTCAGGATAAACATAAAGCGTAATTGCCCTGGATTCAGAAACCCTGGATGATGCAGATGACTCTACTGTAATCAGGGTGCTGTAGGTCTCCTCTTCAAATCCTGCAACTTCATAAGTTATGGTCTTGCTGCTCTTTGGGGAGATATACACCATTTTTGTGAACTCCCACTTGGAAACCCCTTCAGCGCTTACTTTGAAGGTATCTCCTGCATTCCCCCTGT
Organism: Microcaldota archaeon; assembly: GCA_014727975.1. GTDB lineage: Archaea > Micrarchaeota > Micrarchaeia > Anstonellales > Bilamarchaeaceae > CAIKOA01. The sequence goes on from WJMK01000025.1 coordinate 6,838, forward strand.
TGTTCACAGTAATCTGGAACCGGGCTGGCTGCCCAATTCCTGCAGTTTTCTCAGGGGGATACACTGAAAAATCCATTACTTCTTCGCTGACTTTTATGCGGAGGTAAAAAGTAAATGTGCCCAGCTGTTCCCCGTCGCCCTCATCCTCTACGATTATGGGGACCGTGTAAACTCCTTCTTCTGTATATGGGTCTGCGGTTATCTTTACCTGTAGCGGGTCCCCGTAAAGCTTGCTTGGCTGGGAAGACCAGCCATCAGGGAGTTCCCCTGCATACGCACGGTCATAGTTGCCGCCTATCTCATGGATTCCCCCCTCGTACACTTTTGGGTGGAGCTGGATTTCTACGGTCTGCCCAGGCCCCATTGTGCCTATATCGAATGTCTCTCCATCTTCAATTTGGGTGAGCGCAGGCTCAAGCATCTGCAGGGAAAACAAGGTGCCCATCAGGAGCACCAGGCAGATAAGCCATCTCATGACCCTGATTTTGTTTTATAGGAATATAAATCTATCCCTCCACTAAATTGGGGAATGAAAAACGGGAATGAAGGAGTTCTTGGCGTGTTCTTTGCTTGGACCATAGCCACAATACTCCTTGGCACGATGCTCTACCCTTATCTCCAGAGCGAGGGTTTTTCCGAGCTTGAAATGCTGGGGCTGGCAACAATCGGTTTCGGGGCTTTCCTTATCCCTATCCTCCTGATTGCATCATACGGGAGAACCCACAGCAAATCTTCAATATTTGCAGGCATGTCAATAATGGCTGCATCGCTTCTTCTGCTCTATTCAGACAGCTCCCTTGCGGCGATACTCGCATATTTCCTGCTTTCAGGCTTTGGGATAATCCTTTTCTGGTACCCCCTTAATGTGATTTGGTTTAGGAAAAAAACCGAAGAGAATGCTTTCAGGGGGGCACTCTACTACGCAATTCCTGTGTCCATTGGGGTTGCGGTACCCGCTGTCGCAGGCCTTATAACCGGGCTTTGGGGCTTTGCGGCCCTTTTTGCCACTGCTGCAGCAGTCATGGTGCTTGGCCTGGCATTCTCGCAAAGAATTGAAGAAAAAAAGCTCAGGGGCAGCCTCAGGCAGGCAGTTTCCGCAGTGTCAGGATTCAGAACCTTGTTCTTCATAGAGGGATTTGCATGGTTTAGCATAAGCGTTGTAGCGCTACTAATCACACTTAGATACTTTTCCCTCCCTGCAGACTTCGGCTCATTTATATCTGTTACTGCTTTCATTGCAGTGGCACTGTCATTCATTTTTGCAAAGATGTCGGACAAGAGCAAGAAAAGGCGGGAATTCCTGCTGGTTTTTTCAGGGGGGCTGGGCATCTCACTTGTTTTGTCTTCCTTTGCTGGGACACTTGAGTGGTGGTTCTGGGGGATGGTCGGGATAAGCTTCTTCAAAACCCTGTTTTTTCCTTTCCCCCTTGCAATTCTTGTAGACAGAAGGGGGAATCTTGCCCATGCAATGCTCGGGCGGGAACTGTTCCTGAGCCTGGGGAGGTTTGCCGCAGGCATTGTTTCTGTTGGCGCATACCTTGCGCTGGGCAGCCTTAATTCTGTTTTGCTGGCCCTTGGGGCAATTGTTTTTGCCTATTCCCTGGTGTTTGAGTTTTCCAAGAAAAAGAAGCTCGGGGTAAAGTGATGCGCTAATACTCTATATTGAAGTAGTTGTGTTTTGAAGCTGCATCCCTCTCAAAATCCACCACTTTCACGTTTTCCACGGAAATTGCAGAAAGGCCTTTTTCTTCCCCTCCTTTCTCAATCTTGGAAAGGAATTCCCTGTAGGTTTTTTCAGTTTCTGATTCGCACTCTATTTCAACTGTCCCGTCAGGCAGGTTCTTTACCCATCCATTGAGCCCGAGTTCCTTTGCAGTCTGCTGCACAAACCATCGGAAATTGACGCCCTGCACAGAGCCGCTTACTATGAGATGTGCGCGGAAAACCATTCTATTTCACCTTGACGCTTACCCCTTTGTCTCCGATTTCAAGCGGGAACCTTTTCATCAGTGGGTTTCCTCCTTTCATTTTCAGCGCTTCCACGCCCCTTCTCCTTTCCTCTTTCTTTCCTATCCTGTAGTCCATGTGTATCCAGCCATCAGTAAGGGCTTCAATACCATAATTTGTGCGGGGGAGTGTCCTCCCGGGCGTGGGGGATTCCTCTGCGGTTATTAATGTGGTGGTCTTCCATTTGCGCACATTGTTTATGAATTCAAGAAATCCTTTTTTCCTCTCATCCTGGTCTGCAAAAAGCAGGGCAATCGGCATTATGGAATCAATCACAAGGCGTGTTACCCCCATCGTTTCCACAAGCTCCCCTATTGCGCTGTTCTGGCTCAGGAACTGGTCAACTTCATGCGGAGGGTAGTCCAGGAAAAGAAGCTGCTTGGAGCGCTCAAGCTCTTCAAGGTCCCATCCCTTGTAGTCCATATGCCTGTAAATCTGCTCATGGGATTCCTCTATTGCAACATAAAGCCCTGTTTCCCCGTATTTCCTTGCCCCGTTCACAAGGAACTGGAGGGCAAGCGTGCTTCTGCCTGAGCCTGTGGGCCCGCTGACCGTATTTATTGAAGCCGGGGGGAGGCCTCCCCCAAGCATCCTGTCAAGGCCGGGTATTCCTGTTTTGCACAAATCCTTTTTCATAAAACTCACTTCTTTTTCTTTTCCAGGAGCTTCTTCCCGAGCTCTGCCCTTGCATGGAGGTTCTTTGCATATTCTGCACCTTTCTCCGGGGGAGAAAGCTTCTGGAGGATATACTTCTTGTAATCATGGGAATTGGTGGATACAAACATGAACAGGTCCTGCATGTGGGGCACCGGAACCCTGAATTCCTGGGGCTCAAGAAGCTCCAGTGAGAATGGGGAGAAATCCGCGCAGAGCTGGGCAAGTGAAACTACGTCTTTTGTAAGCACCTTGAGCTCAAGGGAAGTAGAGAACATTCCTTCTGCCTCCATGGGCTCGTCGATTTCGCCCCTTGCAAAGACTACTCCGTCCTGCTTCAGCACCTTCTGCACAAGGCCTGTGCTCAGGTTCACAAGGGTATCCCTGTCCGTGCCGTGAATGTCAAAATAAAGTAGCGCGAGTACCCCGCCTTCTTCAACAGTTTTTTCAGTAAGATTGTCTACTTCGCTCATAAACAGAAAATAAGAAAGAAAGGGAATAAAAAGGGTTATTTGGGCTACTCGAGCCCAAATGCCTGCATGCACTGCGCATACTCCTCTCCGGTGTAAGAGCCGCAGACCTCTTCTGGGTCCATTCCCGGGACTCCGCTTCCGCTTTCAATGGATTCATAGAGAGTGCACAACTCTTCGGTGAGGTCGCAGACCTTTCCGGGTGTGTTGAACTTCTCGTCCCCGAAGGTTCCGTAATCGCAGTTGTATTCTGCAGGGGCCTCCTCATATGTTTCCTGGTAATCGTATGCGGTCATCTCGGAAGCAACGCTTTCTTCGGATTCTGGGATGCACTCCTCGAGCCTCTGGTAGTCCATCTTCACCCAGTCGCAGTCCTCTTCTGTGCCCATTGCAGCACCACCGGAGACATAAACAACTTCTCCCTTGATGACTGCGATGGTCTCATAGGTCTCGCCCTCCATTGAGCTGGTTGACTCAACACGCATGTTCTCTCCCTTTATCCAGACTTCTGAGGTGCTTGTCTGCCCCTCCATGCTGTAAGTAACCGTGCAGTGGACCGGCTGGCCTCCAGCCATCATCTCCTGCATGTCCCAGCTCTCAAACGGGGTGCCTGCCTGTTCCTGTGAACCTGACTCCCCGCCTTCCTGGGCTCCGGTTTCTCCTCCGGATTGTGCGCCATCTTCAGTGCCCATTTGACCGGAAGGCGCTCCGGGCTGGCCTGAAGGAGTTCCTTCCTGCGGGCCGCCTCCGGGGCAGCCTGCAACAAGGAGCATTGTAACGAATACTATTGCTAGCAGAAATCTCATTTTTTCACCTTGGATGTGAATATATTCGAGGGTTTAAAAAAGGGACCTATTCCCTGCCTTTCTTCAGGAACTTGAGCATGATTGCGCTTGCCTCCTTCCTGTTGATAGAATAGAGGTCTTCCAGGTGGCGCCTTGCGGCAGGCTCATCATTCAGCGCAAGGGCAAAAACAAACTTGAGCTTCATTATCTCTTCTTTTCCGTCCATTCTGCTCTTAAGGAGTGCAAGTATTTCCAGGCCCTTCTTGTATTCCTTCAGCTGGTAGTGGGAACAGGCGAGCAGGATTCCTGAAACTGCCAGCTCTTCCTCCCCTTCAGAAAGATTGAATGCAGTTTGTGCCTCTTTTTTTGCAGTTTTAAAATCATTCAGCCAGAATGCGGATTTTGCTGCAAGGAAGTGGGCTGCCATGCTGTCCGGAAACTTTTCTGCAAATTCTTCTGCAAGCCCCAGCGCTTTTGTGTACTCCTCCTGCTGGAGGTATATTGAAATCTGCTTTATGTAAGGCGCATTTGGTTCTTTTGGGGCCATCTCTCTGGATTTCTTTACTAAGCAATAAAAAGGAATTGGGCGCAAATACTTATATGGCAGGAAAGCAAAAATCCCGCAGGGGAAGGGCCAGGGGAGTTGGGGAGGAAGGAGCAAGAAGCATTGTTCTTCAGACTTTTGAGAAATACCAGGTAAAAAATGACCCTGAAGTCAACAGGGTAATTGATGATTTTGTGGAGAACCATGCGCGAGACAAGGAAGAAACCGTTAAGCAGGCTGCAAAGGAGCTTGCAAGAGAAACCGTTTATTCCCAGATAAAGCGGGAAAGTGCTGAAAGGGTAGTAACGGCGCGGGAGAGGGGAGAAGAGCCCAGGGTTACCCGTGAACCTTTAAGCGAAGAAGAAAGGGAGCTTTATTTTGCAATGCTCAGGGGAGGGAGGCCTGTCAAGATGGAGCCAATAGAGATAAGGAGGGAAGCTGAGCCGGAAACGATGCTGGCCAAAGAAGAAAAAGGCAACAAAGAAAAGGCCCAGCCACGTGCAGAAAAAGAACCTGCTGTTGCAAAAGCTGAACCAAAGAAAAAAGAGCCAAAGCTTGCTGCAACGCCTGAAAAACCTGCAGAGAAGAAAAGAAGAGCTGCTGAGGAGCGCAAGCGTGAGGAACTCCTTGAGAGGATCAGCTCCGGGTTCGGGGGGAAGGCACTTGAGCTTGGGAAAGGCCCTGATGTGGAAGAGCTTGAAAGGCAGGTCAACGAAGCAGGAAAAAGAAGGGAAAATGAGAAAAGGCTGACCGGGCCTGCAAAAAGAAAAGGCGCAGGAGAAGCTGCGGAAATCGCCGGACTTAGAGTGAAGGGCGCGGATAAAGATGTCGAAGCTGCCGGAGCCGGGGAGGAAAGGAGTATAGGTGCGGCGAAAGGCAGGGAAGTGGCCGAAAAAAGAGGAAAGAAAACGGATGCAGGCAGGGTAGTGTGGAACGAAGACCAGCTCAGAATACTCGAATCAGGCACCTCTTCCCAAAAAAGGGAGCTGCGGAGCCAGCTTAGGGACAGAAAAACAAGGGAAGAAAGGCGCCTCGGGAAGTTCAGGGCAGCCCTTGACAAGACAAAGGATGCCACTGTCAAAAGAAGGCTCCGGGAAGACATAAAAAGAATCGAGGAAACTATAGAGTCCCTAGACCGGCAGCTCAAGGACAAGCGCCTGAAAGGATGAGGTTATTTTGATGGTGGAAAAATTTCTAAAGCCAAAAAAAGGAAAAACAAAAATGGCGAAGCCGGTGCTCTCTGAGAAAGAGAGAAAAGCAAGCGCAGAACAGAGGCTGCTTGGCTACCTGGATAAATTCCACAGGGGGCAGGTGCTTCCTCCAAAATACAAAAAGGCCCTGCTCAAGGAATCCGTTGAAATAGATGAAGAGGCAAAAAAGAACACAGAGGAGAGGGTTGCACATGCAGAAAAAAAGGGCGTGCTTCCATCAAGGGCAGAAAAGGTCAAAATATGGCAGAATGAATACCTGAAATCCATGGTTATGCGCCTGAACTCGTTATTGAAGACTGCTGCGGAAAGGAGGGTCGACAAGATAATTGCAAGCCTCGAGGGAAAACATAAGGAACACGCAGAAAAGAACAGGGAAAAATATGTAGTTTTCATGCAAAACTACCTGGCAAGGAACCCAAATTTCCTTTTTGAAGGGGAAGCAAAGGAAAGTGCAGCAAAGGTGGTGGAAAGGGTACTTGCAAGCCTCGAAGGCAAGGACAGGGAAGATTTCCTGAAGATAAAGGATAGGCTGGCCAGGCATGTGGAAAAATATTTTCTGGAAAACCCTGCAAGGATCAGGGAGGAAAGGCAGGCAGGCCCGGTTTCCAAAAAGACTGCCGAGCTTGAGAAACTTAAAAAGCAGGTTAAACAACTGGAGGAGAGGATTGCACAACTTGAGAAGGGAAGGAAGAAGCGTTAGGCAGATGCATACCTGCTGAGTAGCTTAACCGTAAGTTCGCTTGCAGCCCTTTCGTTTATTTCATATAACATTTCTAAGTGGTGGAGGGCCGCTTGCTCATCATGCAGTGCCAGGGCAAAAATGAATTTCAGCTTTGCGATTTCCTCCCTTTGGGGGAGTTTGGTTTTAAGCAGGTTAAGGAGTTCCATGCCCTTCCTGAACTTCCTTAAGCGGTAGCATGAGCATGCACGAAGTATGCCTGTGACCGCCAGCCCGTCCTTGTCTTTTGCAAGATTGAATGCCTTTCTGGACTCCTCTTCTGCAGTAGTGAAATCATTTAGCCAGAATGCGGATTTTGCAAGAAGGAAGTGGGATACCATCTCATCCGGAAATGCTTCTGTAAAATCCTTGGAAAGGGAAAATGCCTTTTTGTAATCTTTATCCCTGAAGTAAATGGAAATCTGCTTTATGTAGGGGGGCTTTGTGCTGAATTCAGGCATTACAATTGAACATATTTGGAAAAGAATATAAGGAATCCCCCTCCTAAAGCAGATATGCCAAGGCAAAAAAGCAAAGGGCGGGCTCAGCAGGGGGTAAGGGGTGCTGAGGTAAGGCAGGAGGTCCGGAGTGAAGTCGACAACCTGACTGAAAGATGGGGAATGGAGTTGACAAGCCAGGAAACGCGCCAGGTTGTTGCTGATGCCACAAGAAGGATAACTGACCCTGAAAATGAAGTAGGTGTGAAGCCTGCAGTAAGGGACCAGATGTTTGCAATGCTTATGGAAAAGGCACCTGAAAAAGCAATAAAGTTCAGGATGAGCATGTATGAGAAGAAAGGGAAAACATTTACTCCTGAGCAAAAGAGGAAGATAATCCGGGCTGCAGAAAATAAAGGTTGGAGGGCAGCCCGCGCAGAGCTGCGGAGTGCTCTAAAGGAAACCAAAGGGAAGGGGGCAAAAAAGGCGGAAAGGCCTGGGCCTGCGAAACCCAAGGTTGCTGGAGGCAGGCCTAGAAAGAAGCCTGGGCCTGCGAAAGGTTTGGGGAGAGCCGAAAAGAATCCGGAGGTTGCTAAGGCGGAAACGGAAGCCCCTAAAGCAGAATCCGCTGGAGTTACCCTGGCAGAACTCTTGGAAAATGCCAAGCACCAAAATGAAGAGCTCATCCGTGCCGGTGAAGATTACAATGGATGGAAGGCGAAGATGGAGAAACTGCGGAAGGATGAGCTGGAAGAATTTGAAAAACAGAAGCCTTCTGCGGCGCAAGTCCTTCTTGACAAGGAAATGGAGCCCAGCAACCCGCAATACGTAAAGGCAAAAGCGGAGTTTGAAGCGTATCTGGAAAAGAAAGGAAGCCGTGCAAGCTCGACGAATATGGCAGAAACCGAACAACGGCATTTTGAAAAGATAAAGATGCTCAAAACTGCGCGGGACGACATGATAGAGAAGGCGATGAACGCATCCGGCATCACAAACCATGGCAAGGTTGAGAAAATCACGACTGCACGCGCAACTAACTATGGAATCCGGCACTCTGCCAGCGTCGACAAGGCAACGATGGGGAACCAGGCAGTGGAGTTTGGGCGCGCAGGAAGGGCAACAATCAATGCACTGAAGAAGCGGGCCCGGGCGTAGAACAGGAATTCGATATTCGATAAGGCTCACGCTAAGCAAAGTAAATAAGTAGGAAGTATGATAGCCATAGAGTTTGAAGTTATACCTTTAGTAAGTGCAGGCTGAATCCCTCGGTTTCCCTAAGGACTTACACCCCACTCCTATCAAACCTATCTGTTATAGGCGGTCTTTAGGTTTCTCGTTTTGGGAGTCGCTTCGACCTTAGATGCTTTCAGGTCTTATCGAGATAAGGCGTAGCTGCCCAGCGATGCGTTGACACAACTGGTCCACCAGTGGCCTCGAATCCCTGTTCCTCTCGTACTCAAGGATCCTTACCCTCAGAAACCAACACTCCTTGAAGATGTTACCGTACTGTCTCGCGACGTACTGAACCCAGCTCATGTGGGACTTTAATGGATGTACAACCCAACCCTTGGAGGCTCCTGCACCTCCAGGATGTCCCAAGCCGACAGCGATGTACCA
>WJMK01000026.1 GCA_014727975.1 Microcaldota archaeon
AACTCCCAAGGAGTTCACTGATAAGAAGAAGCAGGAGATTGAGGGCAAGCTCCAGGATGGCCAGAGAATAGTTTTCCAGAAAAACAAGTATGGGAAATGGGTTTTTTCAGTACCTAGAAAAGGGATACCCCCCAACAGCCTTATGGCATCTATCGGTCCCAATTCCAAGGTATGCCAGCACCATGTTGATGCCATTTTTGAGCAGTGCAGGCTCTCCTGCCCGGACAAGTGCTGCTGCGGAAACGGAAAGCTTGATTCCTCAAAAAATGAGGAGTGCGACCCCAAAGCATCCCCCACCGGATGCAGCGAATATTACAAGTGCACTTCTGAATGCAAGTGCGAAAAGGACTATGAGTGCGGCGATGGGGAAGTAAACGGCCCGGAGGAATGCGATTATGAAGCTTCCCCAACCGGATGCGGAAGCAGCGAGGAATGCACAACAGAGTGCGAATGCGTTCCTATTTCCGGTGTTTCTGATGAGCCAATGGATACATTCACCACGGTGGAAATCATGAACCCTGCTTCCGGCGCAATGCTTGTTGCGGTTGAGCCGGTCATGGTGGAATATTCTGACCCTGCCCTGGTAACCCATGTGCAGTATTTCATGGATGGTGACCTGGTTTATGAAGAAGAAGACCCTTACTTACTCTGGGAAATATTCCCTGAGCTTTATGGGGACGGGGAGCATGAGCTTACAGTAACAGCATATGGCGAGGATTCAGCCGAAGCATCTGATGAAGTGGAATTCTTCATTGAGGGGTATCCGGAATAGGTTGCAGGCAAAATGCAGTCACCCTTTCCATATCAATATCAACCAGTTACTTTTTTGCAGGGGAAGGGATTCGAACCCTCGAACGGACTAACCGACTAGACCCTGAATCTAGCGCCTTTGACCACTTGGCTACCCCTGCTTATCAATTTTTATTGCAGCAGTACTCCGAAGCAAAAATCTCTGTGATCTAATCGATCACATCTCGTGAAGCAAGCTTCATGATTGTCAAAAAACACCGTTTTGCTCCGGCTTTATTGTTTTACGTACTCTCCCAAAGAAAAACGATTTTGGGTTGTTACTTTCTAACTAAGAAAGCGAGGAATAAATAGAATGGGTTTTGTTTAAAAACCTGCTACTTCCTGAGCCGGTCCCTCAGTTTTCCGCTTGTTTCATCAGCTCCCGCAGCTTTTCTGGTCATCTTCCCCTCAGGCCCCTCATACCTTCCGACAAGGTTGTTGTTCCTGTCATAAATATCTATCCACCCAACCAATGTCCCGCGCTCTTTTGAGAGTTTCTGTATAAGGGGCCAGATGTTTCTCCCGTCCCTCTCGTATATTTCGCTCCAGTTCATTAGGTATGATTTCTTTGTTTTTGGGTCAAAAGCGGTTACCACAACATGCCCCTGCCCAGAGTAGGCTATTCCCAGGGGATTTGCTTCCAACCCTCCCCTTCTCAACAGTTTTGCCTGCAAAACTGAAATGTTTGCGCATGTCCCTGCACCCACACCCCCCATCTCACCAGTTTCTATGTATTCTCTGAGGGCTCCATAGACATCATCTGTGCTGAGTTTTGAGAGCTTTTCTGTAGTGTCTGCAAATGCCCCCCCATCATCCATTTTTTTTGCTACTTCTGTGTCTGCCCCTTTCAGAGCCTCCCTTCCAAGTTTGTAAACTGCGTAAAGCAAATCATATGTAGAGAGATTTTGGTACCTGCCGGCAAATTCATCAAAGGTTTCTGAATCCCGCAGGGCAGAGGCAAAATTCTCTGCCGCCTGCTGGTAATCCCCTTCCTCTTCCATGTCAATAATCCTGGCCCTGCCTCCTCCCTTCTCTTTATCAAACACCTGTTCTCCCTCTATTGCAAACTGCTTGCGCCCCCGCCCGAACCTGAAGCGCATCCCCACACTCATTTCATCAGGCAGCATAGGGGCTCTTTTTGCACCCCTCATAAATACTTCCGGGGCAAACTGCTTCGACCCTGAGCGTATTATTAACTCCCCTCCTTTCTCCAGTTTGCTGAAGAACCCCATCAGTTCCACCTCTGTAGGGTACAGGTCTATGACCATCCCTGCCTTTGTTTTTTTATGGTGCGGAGCAAGGACTTCCATTTTTGCAGAGCCAGGTTTTTTGCCTCCCGTAAGCACCTCCTCTATTGCATAAATGGTTATTTTGCCATAGCTTGCAGAAGTCCCAAACCCTGCTTTCACAGGCTCGAGGTATGCCCCCCAGAGGCCAGTGTCTATGTCAAGATTCATTTCTGCACCCAATTTCATGCTAAATCCATTTGCCTCCTCTGGACCTATTGGCTCCCAGACCACCCCTGCATCAGAATATATCCTTAATTCGCTTCCTTTTGCCAATTCTCTTCCCCGGATTGCGGTAAAATTTATGGTGGAGTAAAAATCCCAATCTTCTGTTGCTTTTTCAACTCCCAGCCTTCCCCCCAAGAATGGCATCTCCCCCATCATCTGGTGCAGTATTGCGCCCCCCCGTATGCCCAGGAATACAGGCCCCATTTCCGTAAGCCGCAGTTCCCCGCCCACAACATCCCCCGCGCTGCTGAATCCTGCCCGGAAAAGCTCTGCTTCAACATGTTCCACAAACCAGCTTTTTTCTACTTTAACCGGAACTGCTTCAAGCTTTTCCGGAGCCTTTGTTTTTTGCAAGGGCCTGGGCGGCCCCTCTGCATCATGTTTCTTTTTTTGGGCCATCCAATCAGTATCTCACCAGAGCCTGTTATTGCCTTGGCCCCTATGCCCCCACCGTATTTGTATCCTTTATTTCTGTAAGCCTCTCTATCAGCGTTACTGTGAGGCTGTACATGGGAAGCTCCTCCCAGTTCTCCACTGCTGTGCTGCTTTTTGCAAACATCACGTAATTCTGCTTTATGAGGTTCTGGAGCCTGACTATATTGTTGTAAAGCCCTTTCCAGCGCTTGTCGAATTCTTCCTTGGTTTCAGTGTTCTGGGCACGCTCCAGGTCGTCCAGCAGGAGATTTAACTGCTTAACTTTTTCTTCAACATACCCAAGGAGCTCTTCCTCGCTTTCGAATTTCCTGTTGTCCTCAATCATAGCCTCACCAGAATTCCAATCTCAACTTACTTATAAAAACTGTACTGCCCCTCCAAGGCAAAAAGACCAGCTCAACAGAGCAGCAAAAATCCAGTGCACCAGCATGAAGCAAGTGTTGTGGGGTTGCCGCCCACTATGCTTCATGGTCCCATGCGGCCGCCGGGAATTGAACCCGGGCCTCGAAATTGGCAATCTCGAATCATAACCACTAGACTACGGCCGCAAAAATGCGCAATCACCATTGTATATTCAAAATGTTTAAAAATCAAGCATAATTAAATACCTTTTTAAACATATACTGTCACAATTCTAGATAGGTGGACATATGGCAAATCGTAACACTACTAAATCCAGAACAGCTAAACCCCCTGTTCCCAAAACACCGAAAGCAAGATTCAGAAAATTCAAGAAAGAGAATCCTGAACTGGCTCCGCTGGCAAAAGCCCTTATGAGGCTTGAGAAAAAACAGGTAGACCCAACTACAGGCCTAATTGCAGCTGCCGAGTCCCTGTATTCCCCCCAGGATAGACAGGAAACAGGTGTAGCAGAAAACCAGGAAGATGAAAAAAAGCCAAATACATTCATAACGACCCTTTCAAACCTGAAAAACTGGGGGAAGAAGCACCTTGGCTCTTTTTGCGAAAAGCCCCTCCGCTTCCTTTTTTCAAGAACAGTTTTCAACAAATGGGCATGGGGTGCAGCAGCCCTTGCCACGTTCTCAAACAGTGCAGCCGAGCTTTACACCAACCCTGCAAAAAGGACAACCTACCAGTTTTTTGCTGAATCATGGAATATTGTAAAGGAAAGCGCAGCATGGATTGTCCAGGGGATACATGAAAATGCCCCGATTGCTGCACTTGCAGGGGGCATTGCCCTTGCCGCAACCATGCTGAAAAGGGAAGGCACACGCAATAAGATTAGCAGGCTTTCATATTCAACAGCGGTCCTTTCACTCCCATTCATCTCCCAGGACCTTGCTTCAAAAGCAGCCGAAGGCCTCAGAGGAGCCCAGAACCTCCTAGACCTCAGCTTAATTAGCAATGCACTTGCAGGCACTGCAATAGCATCATTCATAATCTCAAGGTTTGTTCCAAAGGTTTCCCATGATGGGGGGAAGGCTGCGGCAGAGGATGCAGGAGAAGAAGAAGAGCCCGGAAACGGCCCAACTCCTGCTGATTCAGCTGCCATTCCACCCGCAGCAGCCTTTCCGGGAATGCACCCCTATCTTCCGGAAACAGAGCAAATGCCTGCGCACATGGCACCTGAGCATGAACCACAGGAGGGCCAAGAAGAGGGCTCCAGTGAAAGAGGCCCGCTCCCTGAAACAGAGGAGATGCCTGTTGAATCCCCTGCTCCCGGAACCGAGCCGTGGCATCCGGCAAGCCCGGAAAGCACAGAGTTTGTTTATGAGGGGGAAGGCCATGGTGCTTATGATGAAGCAGTTCCTGTCCCATTGGATGATGAAGACGATGGCCCGGCCGGGGCTGCCTAGCTTCCTTTTTTATCCTTTTTCTGTTAATCTCCCAGTATGGCCCAGGTAAGGGTAATAGGTGCAGGTCCCTCTGGCTCTGTTGCGGCAGTTTCTGCTTTGGAGAATGGACACACTGTTTCTGTTTTTGAAGAGCATGAGCGCGCAGGAATTCCGGTAAACTGCTCAGGCCTTATTTCCAGGGAGGGATTGGAATCCCTGAAAGGTTTTATTGATTACAAAAAACACGCAAAAAACAGGATGAGGGGCGCAATTATTGATTGCGCGGGCTCCAGGCTCCTTGTTGATTCAGGAAAGGATATCGCATATGTAATCGACCGGGCTTCCTTTGATGACGCGCTTGCGCAAAAGGCAGAAACAGAAGGCGCAAAATTCCATTATGGAAAAAGGGCATCTCCTCCCTTTCCGGAAGGGCACATAATAGGTGCAGACGGCCCCAATTCCTCTGTTGCTTCATATTTTGGATTCCCAAACATCTCCAGGTTCGTAGGGGTTTCCCAGTGCACAGTAAGATATGATGGTTCGATGCAAGACCATGTCCGCGTTTTCCTTTCCAATGAAAAGTTCCCTGGATTTTTTGCATGGCTGATTCCGCAGAACGAAGAATATGCAGAAGCGGGTGCAGGCTGTGTACTTCCAGGAAACCCCAACCGTGCCCTGGATTATCTCTCAAGGCACACAGGAACAGAATTCCCAAGACAAAGGATACATTCAATAATCCCCGTTGCAAGGAGGGAAAAAACCTTCCTTTCCACACCTTCCCGCAATATATTGCTGGTGGGGGATGCAGCAGGCCACGTAAAGTCCACCACAGGGGGAGGGGTTGTTTTCGGAACCCATTGTGCACGCCTCGCAGGCAGGCATATCGAATCCCCGCATGATTATGGCCGTGAATGCAGGAAACTACATGGGAGGGACCTGGATGCCCATTACCGCCTGCATACTGCCATGGGCAGGATGAGCGACGATGCTCTCCGGGCATTGGGTTCAATTGCCTCGACATTCCGCATAGAGGAGTTTCTGCAGTCCAATGGCAATATGGATCGCCCGATGAAGATGCTCGGGCCCAGCCTTTTCCTCCATCCTATCCGGGCACTAATCAATAAATAAAAAGCTTGTGTTCTAAACTTATCTTAATCTCGGTGGTCCTAGCATGCTCCAGCAAAAAAAACAAGAAGAACAGGAAACAAAACGGGCCGTTATCCAGTTTCCATCCGAGACAGAAGCGGTGCCTCCGTTCCATCATGAACATTACGAGGAGCTCCACTCAAAGCACAAGGAGCAGACTGTTTTTACCTATATCCCCTCCATAAGGGACGGATTCAATGGGGAGCAGGAGGATTTTGACCGGCTTCCGCAGGAGCAGCGCTTCCAGCTCTATGAAATGATTATGCTCGGTCGCGTCAAAAGCGTATGGGACGAGCTGGACAAGCTCAAAACCCGCAAAAAAGTGGAGAAGAAAATAAAGCGCTCCTCCAGCAAGAAACTCAACGAAATTCTTGATATGCTGGATGCGAACCCGAACCTCCGGGCCGAAGACTTAATCCATGTCCTTCCCAAGAAGGTTTTTTCCAAGCTCATGCTTTATGTAAAGTATGCGGGCAACAATCCGGAATCCATCCGCAAGTTTTTTGAGAACATGGAGAAATAGCCCCCGGAGGGATTCGAACCCTCGACCTGCCGCTTACGAAGCGGCCGCTCTACTACTGAGCTACGGAGGCACATACAACGCCGACGGCAGGATTTGAACCTGCAATTCCTTGCGGAATCGGTTTTCGAGACCGACGCACTACCGAGTTATGCGACGTCGGCAAATTGAGCAACTAGTTTCCTTAGTTTCCCTCTGTGATTAAGACCTATTCTCTTTAAAAAATTGTATCTAGTCATTTCGCAATCGTACCAACTATCTTTTCCACAAGCCCATTATGAAACCCAGCACTGACCCTGCCTATGCTACGGATTGCCTGCTTCTCGTGCAATTTGATAATCCCGTCAAATCTTGCACCACTATTTTTATCAAGTTGGCAATTGGCATCTTTTTCTGAAATGGGGGCACAATACCCATCCGATGCAGTTGTGATTGCAGAAACAAGAATAAAGCCAGTTGAATGATACGTATCATCAGACAAAACAATTGCAGGGCGCACTTTGCTTTCTGGAGAATCCGAGAAGAAAACTCTTGCAAGAATTATCTCTTTTCTCTTTGGCATCAAAGGTACCTCTTCCTGTAAAACTTTTCGGCCTTTTCATCCGAAGGGTTGTTCCAATGCGTTTCTATTGTTGACTGTTCAAGTGGCTCACGCTGCACGCCTCTGGCTTTCTGTCGGGTTTCATAATACCTGGTTAGCGCTAACCTCACAGCCTCAGTCTTGTTTGCTGCAAGCCCCCGTTCTACCAGTTCATTAACAAAGTCTTCCAGCTCTCCGGTCAGATGAAGGTTTATGTTCATTTTTCCACCATTTTGCATAGATATAGCATTATAATAGCAGAAAAGACAGATAAATGTATCATTTGGCAGCAACATAGCTTCCATGAGCTTTGTTCCAAGTGCATGCTTAAAAGCAGACGGAAGCAGTAGGTTTCCGCTGTTTCCACAAAAGCAGCTTAAAACAGTGTTTTTTGACAATCTTGAGTGGATGCTCAAGAGAAGAAAACGATGTTTTCTCAGAGATTTCTCAGATTTTTGCTTCGGAGTAAAACAGTTATAAAAATTGAATTGCGGCTCAGATTTGCCAAAAGGCAAATACGCCGCACTTTCCTTGCCAGCATAAAACAAGGTCTCCTGGCAAAATCAGTGATGGGAAAGTGCGACCGCCGGGGTTCGAACCCGGGTCATTGGCTTGGAAGGCCAAGATCCTACCGCTAGACTACGGTCGCAGGGGGTTATTCATAATTTAGTTCAATTTTTAAAAGTTGCACATTAATATCCTGTCAGAATTTTTTGAGGTACTTGGCATGATTCCAAACATTTACAAGGGAGACTACCGCCTTCTTACACTAATACCTCTATTGCTCATAGTACTCTCTGTATTCGCAATACCGAATCTAAAATTTGGAGTGGATTTCAGGGGAGGGACATTGATAACCCTCCAGCTGACAGGCCCAATGGATACGGCCGCCCTGGAGGAAGACCTCCTTGCAAACGGCTTTGATTCCGAAGTAAATGTTTTTGAAGGCACAGTAGGCACAACAGCAGAAATAGAGGTTTCTCAAACCGACAATATGCTTGAAGCAGATAGCCTGAAAGAGCAATTTAATGCTCTCCTGGAAGAGGTTTCCTTCCTTGAAGCCCAATCCTATGATGACCCATCAAAAGAGGCAGAATACCAGCAAAAGAGGGCAGAGCTTAACGAGATTGCAAACAGGATGTTCGAGATTGCAGGCTCGAATACGCAGGCAGAGCTCCAGCCCAACCTCAACAAACTGAGCACCCAGTTCTCTGATGCCTACCTTCAAATCTACACCATCCAGACCGAGAAAATCATGGGAGTAGTAGACCAGCATGCAGAGTACAGCAGCTTCTCAACCGAAACGGTGAGCGCAGCATTGAGCCTCCATTTCATAGACCAGGCAGGCACAGTAGTTTTCTATTCTGCAATCCTCAGCATAATACTTGTATTCTTCTTTTTCCGCGCCCCTGTCCCGAGCGCAGCAGTGCTTGTGGGGGCGTTCAGCGATATTGTAATCGCCCTGGGGGCAATGAGCCTTTTTGGCATCCCGCTTTCGCTTCCGTCCTTTGCAGCTCTCCTTATGCTTATCGGGTACTCGCTGGACACTGACATCCTCCTCACAATGAGGATACTGAAACGGAAGGGAGACCCAAGGGAAAATGCATATGATGCAATGAAAACAGGAATGACCATGAGCATTACGGCAATGGTTGCATTCTCAGCATTGTTCATACTTGCAATGCTTACGCACATACCGACCTATTATGAGATATCAGCTGTCGCATTAGCCGGATTGGTGGGGGACCTCTTTGCCACGTGGGGATTGAACGCGGTGATGGTCCTGCATTATAAAGAGCGGAGGGGATGAGAATGGACCACAAATACATACTTGCAATGCTTTTCCTCCTTTTTGCAGCAGGAGTTGTTTTCTATGCAGCCTATGCCGGCCTGATACTGATATTTTCACTGATAATCTTTGGAGGGCTTTCCTCATTCTGGAAGGAAAAGGAACTCAAGCTGCTTGCGCTTGCAGCAATCGTCCTTTTGGCTTTATTGAATATGGGCCTCAACGGCATGAAGTTCGGTATTGATTTCAGCGGAGGGACAAGGATACCAGTAATCCTGGAATCTCCTGCTTCGCAAACCACAATGGGAGAGATGGTGGACATAATAAAGAAACGGGCTTCCACATTTGGCCTCACTGAAGTGAAAGTGCGTGCAGTGGGCGAGTCGCAAATCAATGTTGAAGTCCCCAGTGGGGACCCGGAACTTATAGCCTCAGTTGAGGACCTGCTTTCCCACCAGGGAGTTTTCCAGGGGGTAGTTGACGGCAAGGTTGCCCTTTCGGGGGACGGGATACTCCCAGGCACAATACAGGGGGTTTCTGCATCCTACCTCCAGGGAGCGGATTGGGGAGTGCAGTTTTCCGTAACCAGGGATGGGGCAGAGCATTTTGCAGAAACAGTCCAGGGCAAGGCCAATTACCCTCTTTATATGTACCTTGACCGCCCAAATGATGCAATCATAATACTTACATGGGAGGAGGCAAGCGCCAACCTTGAAATAAAAGACAGGGAGCTTGCAAAATCAGCAATCCAGAAAGTACTCGAGCTTGATGAGGGGAACGTTACTGCCTATCTTTATGATGAAGTTGAGATAAGTTCCCTTGACCCCTCAACCAACAAGACAAAAGCAATCGTTTCGCAGTCCCTTGAGCCGCTCGTGCGCACCCAGCTGGAAGCCCAGGGGTTCGATGTCCATATTGTTCCGGATGATGAGATTTCCCCCTCCATCTCCCAGATGGGCACAGGGGAGTTTATTGTGGACAAGTGGGAAGCAGTCGGCCTGCTTTCTTCACCCATGCTCAATCCTTCTGTAACAGTGGGGACCCCAAGCTATGGCTACATAATCAGCGGGGCAGCTGAGGGCGTTGGCCAGGAGAAGCAGCTTAATGCGCACAACAACCAGAAGTCCATTGAATCAATTCTCAAGGGAGGCGCCCTGCCAATCCAGATTTCAATCGGCAGCAAAACAACAATCCCTGCGCCGCTTGGGGAGGAGTTCCTCCGCCTCAGCATAATCGGCATTTTCTTTGCCCTTATTGCAATTTCCCTGTTTGTTTCATTCAGGTACAGGAAAACAAAGATCCTGCTCCCAATTGTGGCAATCAGCGTTTCCGAACTGTTAATCCTCCTTTCAATCCTTGGTTCCTTTACAATCGACCTTGCAGCAATGGCAGGAATCATTGCGGCAATAGGAGTAGGGGTGGACGCCCAGATTGTAATCACAGATGAGTTGCTCAAGAAGAACCAGGGAAGCCCCCAGGACCGCCTGGAGAATGCATTTGCAATCATTACCACGAACGTAACGGTTGCAATCTTTGCAATGGTTCCGCTCCTGTTCTCAGGGATGGTAGAGGTAATAGGGTTTGCGATTTCCACAATAATGGGCTCATTGCTCGGCCTCCTTATTTCAAGGCCTGCATACGCAGCACTTATAGGGCAGATTGCAGAGGAGTAGGACTTTTTTTATTTCTTCTCTTCTTTTATTGCGTCCTCGTACACCTTCATTGTTTTCTCAGCCATTGCTTTCCAGGAATAGTCTTTCGCCACTTTCTTTTTTGCCCTTTCCACAATCCCAATAAACTCTTTTTCATGCTCCACAAAATATTCCAGCCTGTCCACAAGCCCGTCTTCATCCGGGAAAAGGAACTTCTCTGCATCTTCCCCGTAAACCTCCCGGAAGAGTTCCGGGGCCTGCCCTACTGGGGTAGAAAACATCGGCCTTCCCGCCGCCATTGCCTCAAGCCAGACAAGGGAAAAACCTTCATACCTGCTGGGGAGCACGACTGCCTTTGAATAGCAGTAAACCTGGGAGATCTCCTGCGGCTCAACCTGTGTGAACTCTGCCTCCAGCCCAAGGTTATCTGCAAGGTTTTTCAGCCCTGGCCGCTCCCCCTCATCGTTCCCTGCAACAAGGAGTTTTTGCCTTTTCTTCATTTTCCCAACTGCATTGATCAGCATCCCTATCCGCTTGTCCTTGTCCATTCTGCCGATATATGACAGGTACTCCCCTTCACTGAAGGGAGGGCACTCGAACATTTCCGGGTCTACCCCATTTGGGATATATACAAGCCTCTTCTTGTCCACCTGCCCTGTGAGGTGCTTCTTGGATTCCCTGGAAACTACAATCACTTTTGAGGATTTCCACAAAACAAAGCGGGCAAAAGTATTCCTGTAGATCCATTGCGCAATCCTTGAAAACCCGCTTAACTCAGGATAACCGTGCACAGTAAATACAAATGGCTTGCCCTTCACCATTGCAGCAAAAGCAGTGCATACGGGCATAAGGGACCCGTATCCATGGGAAGCATAAACATCTGCATCCTCTCCAACCAGCCTGAGTCCAAGGAACGGAACAATGATAACCGATGAAAAAAACGGAATCCTGAGTCCCCAGTGCCTTTTAACTTGGCAGGGCTCTTTTGGGTTTTCCCTCTTCCCTGTTGTGTGCACCACCACCTCCTCCCCTATCTTCCGGAGGCCAATGCAAAGTTCATATGCATGCCTTTCCACGCCCCCGATCTTGGGGGGAAAGCTATGCACAACCTGCACTATTTTCATAGCCTAAAACTAGTTCGTGATGCTTTAAAAAATAAGGGGCTTGGGGCTCAGCCCTCAATCATGATGCTGAATTCATCCCCATTGTAGGTAATTTTTGCAGCGTCCCCCTCATAGTTCTCATAGACCCCAATATCCCTGAGCGCTGCCTTGTTGTAAAGCGTCTGCCTTGAGTTTGTCCAGTCTTTTGAGCTCCCGCTTACTATTATGTCCCTTGGTTCCAGCTTGTCAAAGAAGAAATCGATGCTGCTCAACCCCTCGCTCATTCCGTGCCAGGGCATCTGCACAACATCGCAGGGCTCTGAATCCATTAGTATCTGGGTCTGGGCGCTCCCGTCAATATCTGAAGTCAGCAGCAGGCAGAAACCCCTGTCCTCAACCCTGAGCACAATTGCATCATTGTCCGAATCAAAGAACCTTTCATCCCCAAGCATCGGGTTCCTTACCAGGATATGCATCCCGTTGAAAATCCTTTCATCCCCCCTTCCCATGTATTCTACTCCCTGCTCAGCACCTATCCCCTCAAGCATTTCCCCATAAGAGGCGGAGCCCTCAACAGGCCTCCATACCTCCCCCACCCTGAAGTTCTCTCCGATATATGAAAGCCCTCCTGAATGCTCAGGGTCCTCATGAGTGGAGACAAGGATTTCTATATCATCAACACCCTTTTCAAAAAGGAAGTTTACCACATCATGTTTTTTTTCAACCGGCCCCCCATCGATAACCATGTCAAAATCCCCTTTCTTTACCAGTATTGCATCCCCCTGGGTATCGGCATAGCCCACTGTGATAAAATACACAAAAAGATTCTCATTCACTTCCTCTGCATAATTTATTGCCGGAGGGGCAGCACCCTCCCCATTCTCCGCAGGGCCGGCAGAAGCGCTGGTGGCGGTCCCTTCTTCAACCTCAAAGTATCCCTGCACCCCTTCCCCGTTTTCTTCTTCCCCGTTGCCCTGAACCGGCTCCGGGGCAGTTTCTTCAGACGGACAACCTGCAAAGAGCAGGAGAACCGCAAACAACACAAACATCTTCCTGAGCATTTTTACACCTGAGTTATGTTCCACTGAACCTATTTTATCATTTTCCCCCTTGCATCCTCAACCTGCATCCTTGCAACATCCTGTTTCCTCCGCATCTCCGGAATCAGTGCAGAAGAAAAGTGCAGGTGCCCCACTTCTTCGTAAATCTCCTCCATTTTCCCGAAATACTCATCAGCCGTTTCCTTATTCCCTTTCCTCAGGCTCTCGAAAAGCAGCCTCTTCAGCTCCCCTATGCAATCCAGCAGCCCCAGCAGGTATGCCTCGGGCCCCACACCCATTTCTTCATGCCCAGGAATCTCCTTTCCCTCAAATACTGAAATAAGCGCAACTGCTTCTGCATACTCCTGCTCCACGTGCTTTTTCCTCCACGCAACAGCAGGCAGTGCATCAAACCCCTCCTTCGCTTTTTCTGCAATCTCCTTTGCCTTTTCCAGGTTTCCCCGGTGCACTTCCTTTATTGAGCTTGAGCAGAGCCGCACCAGCCCCCGCTCCTCCCGTATATAGTCGTCCAGCTTCTTCTCTTTATCCAGAAGGAGCATTTCAATTTTGCCAACATCCACGCAATCCATTCCTCCGTTTCTTATTGTCTTCCTTCAATCGCTTTGGTTTTAACCCTTACTGGTGATGTTGCCTTATGCCGGAGTTGCCCGAAGTTGAAAGTTATTGCAGGTACTGCTCCAGCGTGGCGCTGGGCAAAAAGATTTCCAAGGTTAAAACAGGAAGCAGAAAAGTCCTTGAGGTTTCGGCAAGCACTCTCCGCAGGCACCTGCTGCACAATAAACTCAGCTCCTGCAAAAGGCATGGAAAATACCTCCTCATGGGCATCAGCGATGGGTACCTGCTCTCAATGCATTTCGGGATGAGCGGCTATCTTGATTATGCAAGGGAAGAAGCGCCGGAGCATACACACCTTTCCCTCACCCTGCCAGCCGGGGGCGAATTAGTTTACGTCTGCCCCCGCAAGTTTGGCAGGATTTCCATAGCTGAATCTGCGGATGCATTTGTTAAGGAGAAAGGCCTTGGGCCGGATGCAATGGAAATCAGCAAAAAAGACTTTGCTGAAAAAATCAGCGGGTACAACGGAAGCATAAAAGGTGCCCTGATGAACCAGGGCCTGGTTGCAGGAATCGGAAATGTTTATTCTGATGAGATACTCTATCAGGAAGGGCTGCTTCCTGAAAGAAAGGCAAGCAGGCTCGAAAGCAAGAAACTGAAAAAAATGCATTCCGCAATGAAGAGGATCCTGAATACTGCAATCCGGAATAAAGCTGAGAGGGAGGAATTCCCTGCCCGCTACCTTGCAGGAAGGAGGCAAGAAGGCAGCAGCTGCGGAATCTGCAGCGGAAAAATAAAAAAGAAAATCCATCTCGGAAGACCCACATATTTTTGCCCAAACCACCAGAAATGATTCTGCTGCACCCTGTTTTTCTGCCAGCAAAAAAGATGTTTCAGGAGGTTTTTATAATCTTCCTGCGGATACCCAGAGCATGATTGTACTGAACCTGAAAACGTATGATGAGGCCTACAGGAGGCTTGACCTCCTGGTTGATGCAGCGCGAGAGGCAATGCAGAATACCGGGGTCCGCATAATTATCTGCCCGCCCCCAACCCATCTTGCCCGCGCCAGGTATGCGAACAAAGAGGTTTTTGCCCAGCATGTTGACCCGTTTGAGCCGGGCGCACATACAGGTTCAGTGCTTCCGGAGGCCCTCCAGAACCTCCGCATAAAAGGCTCCCTGATAAACCATTCCGAGCGCCGCTGCCCGGACCTAGTCAAGGAGACAGTAAAGCGCATGAAAAAAACCCGGCTCGAGTCCCTGGTATGTGCAGAGAGCCCGGAGGAATGCAAGAAGTTCGCAAAACTCAAGCCTTCCTTTATTGCAGTTGAGCCCCCTGAGCTGATTGGCAGCGGGAAATCCGTTTCCAAGAACCAACCCGATGTAATTACCGAATCCCTGAATAAAGTACACGAAGTGAGCACTGAAATCCCGCTTCTTGTAGGCGCAGGGGTAAGCAATGCGGAGGATGTGGAGGTTGCTCTTGCCCTTGGGGCAACAGGAGTGCTCCTTGCATCTGCTTTTGTAAAAGCCCCCGAACCTGTAAGGTTCCTTGAAGACATTGCAAAGCCCTTCGAGATGTACGGGTACATGCCCCGCTGGAAGGAGAAGAAGCTTGAGCAGGAAGCAATGGAAGCAGCAACAGAAAAAAGGAAGGCAAAAGACCGCAAAAAAGCAGCAAAAAAGGCAACAACGAAGGCTTCAAAGAAAAATCCCGTGAAAAAGAAGCCCGTGAAAAAATCCGCTCCAAAAAAGGCAAAAAAACCTGCTAAAAAGGCCAAAAAACCCACAGGGAAGAAAAAGAAGTAACTGTCATCTCTAGTGGTATATTGTGGTATATTTATAAATCTTTCTTAACTCTATAATATACCATGTCAAAGAAAGGCACTGCTAACGGAAAACGTTCACTTGTTGACCAAATTGGTCTAAAGGGAGACGGGCGCAGCCCTGAAGCAAGACAGGAAGCCCTTAGGAGGGCCGTAGAGCAGGGAAGGCGTTCTTTTCTTGGGCTCCCTCCCTTGGATGAGCCCGCAAAGCCAAAAATAAGCCGCTCTAGGCAGGATGCTGCAGACAAGCCAAGCATTCATTCTCCAACAGAACCAAGCACGCTGGGCCCGGAAAAAGACATAACCAATGCAGATATCGACAGCATGTTTGATTCTTTTGAAGAAGGGCATCCCCCGGTAGAAAATGCAGGGAGTGACCCGTTTGAAGGCCTTAGCGCAGATTCAATTAATCCGCCCCCTCCAGCTTCACCTGAAGAAGAGGGGCAAAGAGATGGTGGAGAAACAAGCAGCTCCGATTCAATTTCAATGGCAGTAATAAACGCAGTTGAAACTGCTGCTTCCAGCCCTCCCGCTGCCCCAGGCGGCAACCAGGGGGATGCAGAACAGGAAATTACTGATCCCTCCCAACTCAAAAGCGAAACCCCTACGCTTCCCCCGCCTCCGCTGGCAACTGGTGATCCGGAATCCCTGGAAAGAGAAGAAGATGGCCGCAGGACCGCAGTACTCCCAGGTTCACCTCCTGAATCAGGATTGATAGTTGAGCCAGAAGAGGTTGCCCCCAGAGGTGAACCAACAGGGAGGACAGCAAGCAGGTTGAGCGAACTTAGCACTATGGAGCACGCAGCCGAAATACCGCTTGAGAATACCCGACTCAGGGAAAAGAGCTATGTGCCTCTGTATGTTGACAATGCAAAGTCCAAGCTCCCGGAGAGATTCCATCCTTATTTTGACAAGGCAATGGAGCTGATTGAGAAGAACATAAGAGGTTACGAACCTGATATTGAGAAGCTCATAGTTGAAAGAAGGTGGAAAATCGAGCGGGAGCAAAAGCTCTTGGGCTCAATTGCAGCAGCATCAGATGAAATCCAGAAAGTATTTGAAAAAATGCACAAGGATGAAGCAGTCAGGAGGGTCCAGATAAGGCACGAGGACGGAACAATGACTCCTTCGGACGCAATAAAGAACTGGGCATTTACAATCCTTAGTTCGCGTTCCCCTAAAGATGAAACACAGGTAATGGCAGACAGCAATGTTGAGCTTAATGTTTTTGATGCGTATGCAAAGGCAGTTACCTTCCTGCTCCTGAGCCAGCACAGACCAAGGACATTCATCTATGCACTGGGCCACCCTGAGATTTCCAAGCCGTACGGGCAGCTAGGAGGAATGGAGGGGCTAGGAGTGCTCGCAGGCCTGGACCTTCCTGACCCGAAGGGCGCAAACAACATCCCTAATCCAATGATTGGATTTGCATTCAGGCATGCACAGGAGTGCCACTCAAGTACTCTCATTGGTTGGATCCAGGATGTTGTTGTTAAATGGCCCAAGGCGCATGTAGTGGGCCGTTTCGCATATTTCGTGCAGCAGGAGATAAGGGATTTCCAGGAAGCAGTGAAGGAAGCAGGGTTCAGCGCAGAAAGGTTTTTCCATGTGCTTACAAGCGAACACAATTCTCCTGAAGCACTTCGCTCTGACCCTGCCCTTAAGAGCATTTTCGAATCCGCATGCACCGGTTCCGGCAAGGTTGTTTATGCCCACCCTGATGATATTTTTGATGCACTAGAATCAATTGTTGGATACATGAACATGCTCAAATATTCCCCTTCTCCAAACCTGAAAGGAGACTTCATGGAGCATTTCCTTGGGACCTACCCGCTCACCAGCAACGGAGGCACTTTCTGGAAGGTTTTCAACATGTGCCTGTTTACAGACAAGAAGGATATGGAGGGCCATCCTGACCTGGTGAATGCATTCAGGAATGACCCTGACAGGGATATCCAGATTCACATAGAAGATGCAATACACCAGCTCCAGCCAAGGAAAACGCTTATTGAAGCAGTTTCTGGGCCCCGGGACGATGACAGCATCAGGTTCGACCTTGATGATGATTTCTAGCCCCGGAAAGTCGGCCTTTTCGAAAGCAGCTTCGGGAGCGAAAGCTTCTCAAACGGCATATCGTTTGTTTTTTCCTCAATCATGCTCCTTAGTTCTACACCATCCATATCGTTCTTCTCCCCGGTTTCACGGATGGTTACCGAAACCTTTCCTGACTCCACTTCTGTATCCCCGATTACTGCAATATACGGAACCCATTCTTTCTGCGCATTCCTTATTTTCTTGCCCAGGGTTTCCGAAGTATCATCTATGTCCGCGCGAACAGAATCCCCAAGCTCGCTCAGCACTTCCTGCGCAAACTCCACGTGCTTCTCGGAAATGGGAAGAATCCTCACCTGCGTGGGGCAAAGCCAGAGCGGAAGCATCGCCTTTTCCCCTTTAGCCATCTTCATTGCTTCTTTTTCCAGGAGTGCGTAGATTACCCTTTCTGTGCTCCCTGAGATGGAGGCATGGGTAAGGATAGGCCTTTTCCTGCTCCCGTCCTCACCCACAAACGAAATATCGTATGTTTCTGCATTCTCAACATCTATCTGCACAGTTGTGAGCGCACTTGCCTTGTCCATTGAATCAACAAAATTGAACTCAAATTTGGTAATGAAGTATGCATACCTCTCATCAAATATTTCTACAAGCATCGGCTTCCCGACTTTTTTTGCAAGTGCAGCATACCATTCCTTATTTTCTTCATAGAACTCTTTCAGGATGCGGAACCCTACTTCACTTCCTTCCAGCAGCCTCACATAAGAAAGCCATTCCATGGAAATCTCCAGTTGCTGCTCCAGCTCTGTTTTTGCCTGTTCCATGTCCCGCAGAATTCCATGCATATCCGGCATGGTAAATGCGCGCAGCCTTTTAAGACCGGCAAGCTCCCCGGTCTGCTCTGACCTGAAGGAATACCTTGTAAGCTCAAACATGCGCATGGGCAATTGCCTGTAGCTGAACACCATGTCTTGTGCCATCAGGAACTGCCCAAAACAGGCAGCAAACCTCAGGAAGAGTTTCCGGTCGTCCCTTGTAACCAGGTACTGCCTTGCAGGAAACCTGTTCAGGTATTTTTTGAGCGAGGGATGCTCATAATCGTACATAATGGGGGTTTCAACCTCCATTGCCCCGTAATCAACGCAGAAATCCGTAATTGACCTGTCAATCAGCTTCTTTATCAGCTTCCCTTTTGGATAAAACCTAAAATTCCCTCCATCGCTTCCGGGTTCGTAATCAACAAGCTCCTGCTCCTGCATCAGCTTTATGTGCGGAGGTTCTTTCTCGTACACACGCGCCTTTTTTGTTTCATAGGTTGCAAATTTCTTCAGGTTCTCATGCCCCGTATAATCAAATTCATCCGCGGGCACAAGCTTCCCGTCCAAGCCCATTATGAAGAACTTGCTCGTCATTTTTTCTTCCATTTTTACGGATTCGGAAACCTCAACCCCCTTTTCGCTTTCCTCCGCAACAAATACCCTGGAAAGCTCACTAAGCGGGTGCCCCTTGCAAGAAACTGTAAACTTTTTGTACCATCCAAAAGGAGAGCGCATCACTTCAAAGCCCTTCCCCTTCAGCTCTTCCTCCATCTTCTTGATTAGCTCAATTGCAGCTTCTGGTTTAGACGGTTTGCTTCCCATCAATAAGTGCGCATACGGATACAGCATCACGTTCTTGGTTTTCACCTGGCCTGAGACTTCCTCAATGTCCGAGACCGCTTTCTTTACAAGAGAATCCAGGTCCCCCTCATCCTCCTTTTCCACTGCAATGCGGACCCAGAGGACATCATCCATTTTGCCCTCTTTCATCTCATCCGGGATTTCTTCCGCAAGCTTGGTCTTTTTTGTAACTTCGTACGACACGCTGTCAGCGTGCACTATGAGCTCCTTCATGAGAATTACCTCGTCAATAACCTTGTGCATATATGTTTTAAAACTCCTTCTTCTATCTTTCAATTCAATGTTTGGGACCTCGGGAATACGCGGATTGTACGGAAGCGAAATAACCCCGGAGCTCGCGCTAAAGATTGCCAATGCCTTTTCCTACCAGAATCTAGTTGTGGGGAGAGATACGCGCACTACCGGCCCAGTTTTAGAAAGGGCTGCATTTACAGGTGCAATGTGCGCAGGCAGGGATTCCATTTCCGTAGGAGTAGTCCCCACCCCAGTCCTCTCATATGCAACCCTCAAGTACAAATGCAATGGGATCATGGTTACCGCATCCCACAACCCCCCTGAGTATAATGGGCTCAAGCTCATTTCTGCAGGCAAGGAAATTAACAAACAGGAGGAAAAGAAAGTCCTCTCCAATTATGAGAATGGAGTAAAGCTCGCAGCATGGGACAAGAATGGCAAGCTAATCCCGGACGTTGGAATAACCGAAGCATACACCGAGTTTATTTTCCCGCAGGTTGATTCCGCTTCTATTTCCAAGAAAAAACCCAAAGTAGCAATAGACTGCAATGGGGCAGGGGCTATAATCACCCCAATCCTGCTCAGGAAGCTCGGGTGCGAAGTAATCACGCTCAACACGCAGGAAGTTGGTTTCCAGCGCCCCTCCGAGCCCTCAGAAAAGAACCTTTCCGCCCTCAAATCCAAGGTAAAGGAAGTGGGCGCAGACTTGGGCCTTGCCCATGATGGTGATGGAGACCGCGTTGCCCTCATAGACGAGAATGGCGAATTCGTAAACATGGACGTCCAGCTTTCCCTCATGATTCTCCACGAGCTGGAGAAAAAGAAAGGCAAGGTTGTAAGCACGGTTGAATCCTCCCTGATAATCAAGGATGCGGTTGAGCAGGGCGGCGGGGAACTCATAATAACCCCCGTGGGCAGCACCTACGTAGGAGACACGCTCGAAAAGGAAGGCGCAGTATTTGGGGGCGAGCCCGCAGGCGAATTCATATATTCTCAAGGTGTGCATGTCCCTGATGGCGTCCTCGGAGCCGCCAAATTCGTTGAGATTTTTGCAAAGAAAGGCAAGATTTCCGAGCTCACTTCCCGCTTCAGCCCGTACCCAATGGTGCGCGAAAAATACAAGACCACGGACAGGAAAGCAGCAATGGAAAAAATACTCGGCTCCATAAGCATAGAAGGAGAAGTAAGCAAGGTTGACGGCATCCGCATTGATTCCGAGGATTACTGGCTGCTCATTAGGCCTTCGGGGACCGAACCAATTATCCGCCTCACCCTGGAAGCAAAAACAAAGGAAAGGCTGGAAGAAATACACGCAGAAGCAAAAAAGCTAATCGAATCCTCGGTTTAGCCCCTCCATCTTACTTTTAAATCTTAATAATCACAATTCTAGCTGGTGGTAGGTTGAAAGCAATCGTTCTCGCAGGGGGAGAAGGAGTAAGGATGCACCCCCTCACTTACACAAGGCCAAAGGCGCTCCTGCAGGTTGCAGGCAAGCCCTTAATCTGGCATGTTCTTTCCAGGCTCAAGGAAGCAGGAATCCCAGAAGTAGGAGTAGTTGTAAAATACAAGAAGGAAATGCTTACAGAATACCTTAAGGAAAACAACCTGGGCCTCAAAATCACATTCATAGAGCAGGGGGAGAAGCACGGAACCGGGGCTGCCCTCTTAGATGCAGAGAAATTTGCAGATGAAGATTTCCTGGTGGTTGCAGCAGACAACATCTGCGACCCGGAATTCTACAAGCAAATCATTTCTGAGCACAAAGGCGGAAAAACAATCGCAGTGAAGCAGGTGGAAAACCCCACCCGATTTGGTGTTGCAAAGGTAGAAAATTCCCTAATCACCGATTTTATAGAGAAGCCTGAAAAGCCGCCCTCCAACCTGGCAAACATTTCCATTTACTGCTTCAGCCCCTCCATTTTCGAAGAGCTGAAATCCCTCAAGCCCACCGCCCGCGGAGAATACGAAGTAGTTGATGTTTTCAAGGGCGCAAAAGCCGTAGAAGTGAAAGGCTTCTGGATGGATGCAGGCTACCCCTGGCACCTTTTCGAATTAAACCAGAAGCTCCTGGAAGACATGGAAGCTTCCACAGAGAAAGTGGAGAATTCCAGCATAAACGGAAAAATAATCATGGAGGAAGGCTCAGAAATCCTGGACTCCAGGATTGAAGGAATTGCATACATAGGGAAGAACTCCAAGGTTGGCCCGCATGCATACCTGCGCGGCTTTGTTTCCATTGGGGAAAACTGCAATGTGGGGGAATCCACAACCCTAAAAGACTCAATCCTGTTCAACAATGTAAATGCAAAGCACCTTTCCTACATTGGGGATACTGTTGCAGGGGAAGGCGTAAATTTTGGCTCAGGCACCCAGATTGCAAACTACCGCTTTGATGCCCAGCACATAAATGTGCTCAGTTCCAAGGGCTGGATTAACTCCGGGCGCAAAAAGCTCGGTTGCATCATTGGGGACAATGTAAAATTCGGGGTACTTGCCTGCACAATGCCCGGAAAAACGATTGGCAACGACTGCTGGATTGGCTCCAACGTAAACGTAACAAGGAACGTGAAACCGAACACGCGCATCTTTGCGAAGCAAGATTACGTTTATGCGGAGCAAGGTGAGTAGCTGCACCTGATTGTTGGAGTTGACCCCGGTGTTTATACTGCATATGCAGCCCTGGATATGCACGGGGAGCTTGTGGAGGCAGGCTGCGAAAAGGAACTTTCCCACGAGGATTTAGTCCGCATTATTTCTTCCCTTGGAAAACCCTCAATGATTGCTACAGATGTTTCCCCTGCCCCGGATTTCGTTATGCGGATTGCCTCCCGATTCCATGTGCGGCTGTTTGTCCCGGAGCGCAGCCTCCAAGTTGAGGAAAAGAAGAAAATCGGGAGCGACATCCAGAATCCTCATATCCGCGATGCATATGCAGCCGCAGTAAAAGCATACAGGAACCACGAGAGCACTCTTACCCGAATAGAGAAATCCGACACAGTCCTTTACAAGGATTTAATCAAGCACCTGGTTTTGCAGGGCCATTCAGCCGCAGAAGCAGAATTCATCCTTACAAAAAAGGAGGAAAAGAAAATAGAAAATGGGGAAAAGAAGGTTGCTCCCCAGAAACAGAAGCGGGATGAGCGCGTCCTCTCATTGCTTTCTGAAAACGAGAACCTGCGCAAGGCATTGGAGATGGAGAGAGGATCCAGGAAAAGCCTGGAAGAGAAGCTCAGGAAATCCAAGTCCTCAAGAACCACAGAAGTAAGCAGGGACCGGGAAGTCCAGAGGCTGAAAGGGCAGGTAGCAAGGCTCCAAATATACATTGCAAGGCTGAAGAGGAGAAGAAAGCAAAAATGAGTGGGGGAACTGAGATTTGAACTCAGATAACAAGCTCCCAAAGCTTGCAGCTTACCAGGTTGGCTCATTCCCCCTTGTACTTATGTACAAAGATTTCTCTGGAGGATATAAGAGTTCCGTAGCTTTTTTATAGTGAATCCCTTTTTCGCATACAGTTCAAGCGCCCCCACATTAGAAGGCTTTACCTTAAGGTAAACATCCCTTCCAAGCCTTTCTGCAAAATTTACTGCAGTGTCAACAAGCCGTCCCCCAATCCCCTTCCTCCGGTATTCCTCCTTTACCCCTAGCCCCTGGAACAGCACCCTGTCTTCCAAAATAACCAGGTGTGCGAAACCGATGGCTTCCTGACCTTTGCAGGCAAGAAAATAAACATCATTTTCTGAAAATGAGGGAATCGCATTCTGAAATATCTCGCTCACTATGCCGAATATCTTCTTTTCATTCCTTGATTTCCTTATGAATATGTTTTTCATAGGCTCTCCATGTGTATCATTACCTGGTCCTGCTCTATAACCAAAAGAACCCCCCTGAGCATTCTCCCTTCAGGAATCTGCACAACAGTGGTTTCCCCGGCCTTTTCCCTGCCTTCCACGTGGTGGATATGCCCGCACGCGAGCACCCGGG
This sequence comes from Microcaldota archaeon, assembly GCA_014727975.1. GTDB lineage: Archaea > Micrarchaeota > Micrarchaeia > Anstonellales > Bilamarchaeaceae > CAIKOA01. The sequence goes on from WJMK01000026.1 coordinate 22,715, forward strand.
GCTCCTTCTCCTCCATTATCTTCCTGAGCGATTTGCTCCCTGCATGCACACCCCCTCCAACATCATCAAGCACCCCATATGGAGGAGTATGCGTAACCAGTATTGTTTTCTTGTCTATCGGAAGCGCATTCATCTGCGCATAAATCTCTTCTTCGCTTAGCTCCCCCGGAGTCCCAAAGGGGGTGGGTCCGCTGAACCCAAAGCCCACAAGGTTAAGCCCGTCTTCAAGCTCAATTCTTTTTTTGTGTATGCATTTTTCCCATTCGCAAGACTCAGGCCTTTCCATGTTTCCAGGAACCCAGTAAATATTGTCTGAAATGGAAAGCAGGTTCTTTATATACTTGTCTGGGCCAAGGTCCCCTGCAACAATAACCATGTCATATTTCCCGGCAATAGCGCGAAGCCTGTCCACAACCGCGTCATCCCCGTGCAAATCTGCAATGAGCAAAATCCTCATTTAACCACTTATTTTGCCTTTGCAAGAATGTCTTTGAGCCTCTTGTCAAACTTGTCTTTTATCTCAGGCCCTATGAATCTCTTAGTGTAACCGTCGGCCTTTGCTGCAAGCGTAATCTTGGTTGCAAGCGCACGCGCAATTTTTCCCCTTACTTTTTTGGGGGCAGTTGAAATGGCAGCATGCTGGAAAATAATCCCATGTTTGGGCGGGGCAATACTCCTGTTTTTGAGGTGCTTGAAAAGCGCTTTCTCTGCCCCTATTACCTGGACAGTGCTCGCAGGCATGAGGGCGAGCTTGCCCAATCCGCCCGCAGCAGCAACCAGCTTTCCTGTAATCTTGGCACCTATCAGGTACCTGAGGTTCGGGCATACCTCCTGCGCCACATCATCCAGGTATTTTTCATGCCTGTTCATCAGCGCATATATGTTTTCAATTTCCTCCGCCATCTTCTGCATATTCACTACATCTTTCTCTGTGAAGTCCCCGCCTACGCTGTTTTTTCCTGCTTCTTCAATCTGCCTTGCCTTCCCCTCTCCCACGTATTTCGCAATCTCCTGCACATCTACCTTGTCCCGCTTAATCTTGGAAATAATGAGCACATAATTTCTCCGGTCATCAATTTTAAGTTCCGGAAAATAGAGCCCGTAAAGCTCCTCAAGCCTTTCCACAAGCTGGTTTGCTACCCGCTCTTCCTCTTCAATTGCATTGGAAAGGTATGCAAGGTACATATCCCTGCTCCTGAGCACTTCAGTGGTCTTTTCACGGGCCTTCTTTATGAATTTGGAGCGGTCAAACCCTGCGCCAAACTTCCCGCGACCCTCCCCGCGTTTTTCCTCGCCGGAATACCTTCTCGGGCGGTCCCTGTTGAAGCTGCGCCCGCGCCCGGGCTTGCTTCCATATGCTCCGCTGTCGCGGTCCTGCCTTCCTTCTCGGATGTATCCGCCTTCCCTGCGGCCTCCTTCTCGCCCGCGACCTTCACGGTCACGGCTGTATCCACCATCACGGCTTCTGCCGCCCCTCCTATTATCAGAAGAATTCCTGTCTCTGCTTCTAGGCCTACCAGACCTTTTCTTATCTTTCCGTCCCATCTATTTCACCTTTCATTTTTTATGCCCGTTTTACGCTAGCACAAAAAAACGGATCCAAATCTTGGCGACCATTGGTCGCTTCTCTTGAGCATGCGCTCAAGAAAACACCGTTTTCCGCTGCTTGGGGGCGAGAGAGAGCTTACGCTTTGTAAGTCGCCTCCCACATTTTTTTGGCCAGCTTCCCATCGTACATAAGCTTGTCCACGTCGACCCTCTCGCGCATTTCCCTGTGCTTTGCAAGGAATGCGTTGAGCCTGTCCACCAGAATTTGCTTCAGTTCCCCGGTGAGTAGCTGCCCAGAGGTATATTCGGATTCGATACGCTTTAATTCCTTATCGTTTGGCTCAAAAAGCATTTTCAGCCACTGGAAGCTTACATCCACCTCCACATTTCCGCCCTTTTTCCGGTGCTCCTCCACGCTCTCCTGCCCCCCTGAAAACGCATACTTCATTACTTTTTTGCGCACCGTTTTCTCTTCGTCCGTGAGCCAGATTGCGCTTCCCCCCATACTCGCGCTCATTTTTCCTTCAACCCCCTGCAGGGGAGGGAAAAATTTCGAATGAATTGCAGCAGTTTTGTAGAACCCGAGTGACTCTGCAATGTCTCTCTGGATTCTCCAGTAGGGGTCCTGGTCAATTGCTGCAGGAATCAGGCACCTCTTTTTTTCAAAGAATGTAGGGACCATCTGGTATGCGGGATACTGCACCATCCCAATATTGGTTTCGTTCGTGAACCCAAAAACAGCCTTTGCGGTGGAAAACGTAACCTTCCTTGCAGTCTGCATAAGAAGGGGATAGACATTTGCTGCATATTCGCTGTCCTTGAATATGAATGTGCGGTCAGGGTCAAAGCCCACAGCTGCAATATCCGCAATATTGTTTGCGGAATGCTCCTGCACCCCCTCCCATTTCAGGTTCTTTTTGTGGAGGAATTTTTCATCATCCGTAATCTCTATGTATAAGTTAACCTTGAATTTGTCCTGGAGCCATTTTGTAAAAACAAGGGGAATCAGGTGGCCGATGTGCATGTTCCCTGAAGGGCCCCTCCCCGTATAAAGGAAGAAACCCTTTCCTGCCTCATAATCCTTTAACACAAGGTCCAGGTCCCGGTGTGAAAAGAAGAATTCCCTCCTCAGCATCACGTTGTCTTCCCCGGCAAGCGAAACCAGTTTTTCCCTTAATGCAGGAGAGATTTTTTTTGTGCCGAACTCCTCAATCAGTTTATCATAATCCACAGAGCCTGAAACTTCCCATGGTGTTACTGTTGCCATGTTTCGATTTAACCCCACATAATTTAAAAAGTGTAAATAACCAATCAACCAATAACAGACAAGGCAACCGAAAAACTGGGCTCAGGAAGGAATTCAGCCAGGTCACTGCAACTGT
>WJMK01000027.1 GCA_014727975.1 Microcaldota archaeon
AATGCCGGTTGCGCGCGAATCCCCAACCTCGCTCTATAACAAGGAGCTTTCCAGCATGGACATTGAAGGCGGGTTTGACCAGAAGGATTCCTCAGGGTTCATAAAAGTAAACGGGCTCCGCCTGAAGGCGCACAAGGCACTTATAGACAAAAGCGGCCTTGGAAAATACGTGGTGTCTGAAGATGACTAAGCTCTGGAAAAAAGGCTATGAATTGGATGCTGAAGTTGAAGCATATACCGTAGGGGAGGATTACCTGCTGGACCAGGAGCTTATCCCCTATGATGTAGGGGCTTCTATTGTGCATGCGGAGATGCTCTCTGAATGCGGTTACTTAACCAAGGAGGAAGCAGAAAGCATAGTTTCTGCGCTCAAGAAGCTCGAGAGCTTAGAAATCAAGAAGGAAGACGAAGATTCCCACACAGCAATTGAGAATTATTTAGTAGAAAAGCTTGGGGAAACCGGAAAAAAAATCCACACAGCACGCTCAAGAAATGACCAATGCCTTGTTGCAATGCGCTTGTACTTCAAAGAGCATCTGCAGAAGCTGGAATCTGAAATCAATGCCCTGGTTAAAGAGCTGAAAAAGAAGAAGGATGTCCCAATGCCTGGTTACACCCATACAAGAAAAGCCATGCCCAGCTCTTCTAGGATGCTGTTTTCTGCATATGCAGATATGCTTGAGGATGATTTAGCTTTGCTCCAGCCCATAAAGAAAATCCTGGATAAAAACCCACTGGGCTCTGCTGCAGGATATGGGATCCCGCTCAAGATAAACAGGGAATCTACAACCAAGAAATTAGGATTTGCAAAAACCCAGGAAAACCCAATCCACTGCGCAAATTCCCGCGGCAAATACGAGCTTCTGGTAGTGAATGTGCTTGCTTCTGTAATGCTGGACCTTAATAAGATATCCAGCGATTTAATCCTGTTTTCAACTTCTGAATTTGGGTTCTTCAAGCTTCCCAAGGAACTCTGCACAGGGAGCTCAATAATGCCCCAAAAAGTAAACCCTGACCCGCTGGAATTAGTGCGTGCAAACTACCATGTGGTTGCAGGATATGGAGCAATGCTCAAGGGAATCTGCTCAAACCTAATTAGCGGATACCACAGGGATTTCCAGCTCACAAAAGGACCTGCACTCAAGTCCATGAAGATAACACTAACTTCGCTCAAGCTAATGTCCAAGATAATCGCAGGGCTGGAACAGGATGAAGAAAAAATGAAAGCAGCAATGAGCAGGGAGCTTTATGCAACAGAAGAAGCATACAAATTAGTAGAACAAGGCGTCCCTTTCCGTGACGCATACAAGGAGGTAGGCAAACGGTTTATGTAACCATGGTTACATTCTAATTGCACCGTGCTCAGTCACTATAATATTTACAGCTATGTCATGCGGCTCCACAGGAACCTCATCCACCAACTGAAATCCAAAACAAATCCCCACATTCACGCACGTCTTATCTTTCAAAAAATAATCATAGCAGCCCCTCCCCATCCCAATCCTGTGCCCTCTCCTGTCAAACACCACCCCAGGCACAACAATCAAATCAACATGGTGCCTCTCCGGCTTCCCCACAGGCTCAGGAATTCTGTATTTGCCCTTCTTCATTCTAGCTAGGGGCTCATAAATAACCATGCACATCCTTTTCCCCTCATGCACTACAGGGACGCAAACTTCTTTTCCCTCCTGGTGCGCCCACTTAATCATTTCAGTGGTATCCACTTCCCCATTTACAGGAAGGTAAAACGCAACTACTTTAGCTTCCCTGAATTCCGGAAGCTCAATCAATTCATGCATAATTAATTTGCTTTTTGCTGCTCTTTCTTCTGCACTCTGGGCCTTCCTTTTTGCAAGAATTTCATTCCGCAGAGAGCGCTTCATAAACTTCCTCCATCATATAAATGGAACCTGTAATTAAAACCATTCCATCCGGCCCGGCCATTTCTTTTGCAAACTCAACCCCGTCCTTAATCCCTGCCGAAGTATAAGCTTCTGCATACTCCTGTGCTTTCTTAAGAAGCGCTTCCGGCTCCTCCGCTCTCTCATTTCCCTCAGGCTTAACAAGCACAAACGCCTCCACTTTCTCCCCAAGCACCTTGAGCATCTTCCCATACTCTTTATCGCGCATGCAGGAAAACACACAAACAATTTTTTTCTCATTCACAGCATGAAGCTCCTCTGCACCCTTTTCTTTTCCAGGCCGGAGCTTCCCACTGTGCCCAAATACTCCCAAAGAATCCACAAGCGCCTTAATCCCCGCAGGGTTGTGCGCAACATCCGCTACAATAAGCGGCTCTTTTCCAAGAACTTCCATCCTCCCGCGTATCCGCGCATTCTCCAGCCCCTCCCGAATTGCAGTTTCAGAGCACCCCAGATTTTCTGCAGCGCAAACCGCAAGCGCAGCATTACGGACCTGGAAATCCCCAAGCATGGAAACCTCCAGCCCCTCCAGTTGCATCCCATTAGAATAATCAAACATGCTTCCCTCCAGCCCCTTCCTGCGCAAAAACACATCAAAATCCTCCCCAAGCACAAGCAGGTTCACCCCGCGCTTCCGCGCTTCGCTCCGGATAGTTTCCAGCCCAGTC
>WJMK01000028.1 GCA_014727975.1 Microcaldota archaeon
GAAAATTAAAATCCACTTCAAGGATGGGCTTCCCGTAAAAGTGGAAAATTTAGAAGATGGAACAGTTGCGGAGAACCCCCTGGAGCTTTTCCAGTACCTGAACAAACTTGGAGCAGAGAACGGAATCGGCATGCTGGATATGGTGGAGAACAGATATGTTGGGATAAAGTCCAGGGGGGTTTACGAAACCCCTGGCGCTACAATCCTCTGGGCCGCACACAGGGACATAGAAGGAATCGCAATGGACAAGGAGGTCATGCACCTCCGTGATTCGCTAGTCCCCAAATTTGCTGAATTGATTTACAACGGCTACTGGTTTTCGCCGGAAATGGACTTTCTCATGTCTGCGTTCAACCAGTCCCAGGAACTCATAGATGGCTGGGTTGAGCTTGTGCTCTACAAGGGAAACGTGATGCCTGTTGCGCGAGAGTCCCCGACTTCGCTCTATAACAAGGAGCTTTCCAGCATGGACATTGAGGGCGGGTTCGACCAGAAGGATTCCTCAGGCTTCATAAAAGTGAACGGGCTCCGCCTGAAGGCGCACAAGGCACTGATAGACAAAAGAGGCCTTGGAAAATATGTGGTGTCTGAAGATGGCTAAGCTCTGGAAAAAAGGCTATGGTTTGGATGCTGATGCTGAGGATTACACAGTAGGGGAGGATTACCTACTGGACCAGGAGCTTCTCCCTTATGATGTGCAGGCCTCTGTTGCCCATGCGGAGATGCTTTCTGAATGCGGCTATTTGAGCAAAGAAGAAGCAGGCTCCATTGTTTCCGCGCTCAAGAAGCTTGGCACTTTAGAAATCAAAAAGGGAGATGAGGATTCCCACACGGCAATTGAGAATTACCTGGTGGAAAAGCTCGGGGAAACCGGGAAGAAAATCCACACTGCACGCTCAAGAAACGACCAGTGCCTTGTTGCAATGCGCCTGTATTTCAAGGACCATCTGCAGAAGCTGGAGTCTGAAACCAATTCCCTGATTGAAGGGTTGAAAAAGAAAAAGGATGTGCCCATGCCAGGATACACCCACACCCGCAAGGCTATGCCAAGCTCCTCCGGAATGCTTTTTTCCGCATATGCAGATTCACTTGAGGATGATTTGGCTTTGCTCCAGTCCGTGAAGAAAATCCTGGACAAGAATCCATTGGGCTCTGCTGCAGGCTACGGAGTCCCCCTCAAGATAAGCAAGGAGTCCACAACCAGCAAACTCGGGTTTGGGAAAACCCAGGGAAACCCAATCCACTGCGCAAATTCCCGCGGAAAATACGAGCTCCTGGTTGCAAACGTGCTGACCAGCATAATGCTGGACCTGAACAAAATTGCAAGCGATTTAATCCTGTTTTCCACCCCAGAGTTTGGCTTCTTCAAGCTTTCCAAGGAACTCTGCACAGGGAGCTCAATCATGCCCCAGAAGGTTAATCCTGACCCGCTGGAGCTTGTGCGCGCAAACTACCATGTAGTTTCCGGATATGAAGCAATGATTAAGGGAATCTGCTCCAATTTAATTAGCGGATACCACCGCGATTTCCAGCTTACAAAAGGCCCTGCGCTCAAGTCCATGAAAATAACCCTGAGTTCACTCAAAGTAATGCAAAAGATAATCTCCGGGCTTGAGCCGGATGAAGAAAAAATGAAGGAAGCGATGAGCAAGGAGCTCTACGCAACAGAAGAAGCCTACAAATTAGTAGAACAAGGCGTCCCTTTCCGTGACGCATACAAGGAGGTAGGCAAACGGTTTATGTAACCATGGTTATACCAAGAATTATTCCGGATTCAAGAAAACAGGGCAGTGATTTTATTAACCAGTGCACTATGAAAATCAGCAGTAACTTTCCCGATTTTCCTTCCAAACCTTGCTTTATCCACCCTAGTAACTGAGTCATGGCGCACTCCGCTGCCAGGGTAAAGCTGCCCCGAAGCCAAATCCTCTTTTTTGATTTCCAAGAAACATTCATGCGAAGAATTAGTTGTAATCGAGCAGATAATCAAGTCCGGGTGGGACTTATTGTAATTGTTGTTTGAGATAATGAGTGCAGGGCGCACCTTGCTTTCTGAAGAGTCAATAAAGTCAACATCCACCAAATATATCTCGCCTTTCTTCATTTCTTTTCACTCAGGTAGAATTTAGAGGCTTTTTCATCTTCCGGGTTGTCCCATACCTCCTTCATGGCTTCTTTTGAAAGGCTCCGATATGCTGATTCATCCGATAAACTAAGCTCTTCGTCCAGTTTTAGCAATGCCATCCGTATCACTTCTGATTTTGAAGTGGCATATCCCTTTTCTATTGCGTTTTCTACGATTGTCTCCATAACCCCCCTCAGATGTAGATGTATATTCAATGTATCACCAATATACATTTGGTGTACATATTTTTATAATAATATCTGATTCTTTGGCGTTTAAAAAGCCGCTGAAGGTATGTTTCCAGTGTGCCGTACTGACGATAGATGTAACCAGGGTTACATACGAACCACGCCGTGCTCAGTCACTATAATATTTACGGGCACGTCGTGAGGCTCCGCAGGAATCTCATCCACCAACTGGAACCCAAAGCAAATTCCAACGTTCACGCATTTTTTGTTTTTCAAGAAGTAATCATAGCACCCCCTCCCCATCCCAATCCTGTGCCCCCTCCTGTCAAACACAACACCAGGCACAACAACCAGGTCCACGTGGTGCCTTTCCGGCTTCCCAACAGGCTCAGGAATTTTGTATCTGCCATTTTTCATTCTATCAAGAGGCTCATAAACCACCATGCACATTTTCTTTTGCTCATGCACAACAGGGACGCAAACCTCTTTTCCCTCCTGGTGCGCCCACTTAATCATTTCAGTGGTATCCACTTCCCCATTTACAGGAAGGTAAAACGCAACTACTTTCGCTTCCCTGAACTCAGGAAGCCCAATCAATTCATGCATAATCAGCTTGCTCTTTGCCGCTCTTTCTTCCGCACTCTGGGCCTTCCTTTTTGCAAGAATTTCATTCCGCAGAGAGCGCTTCATAAACTTCCTCCATCATATAGATTGAGCCGGTAATTAAAACCATTCCATCCGCACCAGCCAGTCCCCTTGCAAACTCAATCCCATCCCTTATCCCTGCAGAAGTATAAGATTCCGCATACTCCTTTGCTTTCTCAAGCAGAGCTTCCGGCTCTTCGGCCCGCTCGTTCCCCTCAGGCTTCACAAGCACAAACGCATCCGCCTTTTCCCCAAGCACCTTCAGCATCTCCCCATATTCCTTGTCCTGCATGCAGGAAAACACACATGCAATCCTATTCTCCCCAAAAACACTCAAGGAATCCACAAGCGCCTTCACCCCTGCAGGGTTGTGCGCAACATCTGCAACAACAAGCGGCCCTTCCCCAAGCACCTCCATCCTCCCCCGTATCTTCGCCTTCTTCAGCCCCTCCCTTATTGCTTTCCCAGAGCACCCTAAATTTTCTGCAGCGCAAACCGCAAGCGCAGCATTACGGACCTGGAAATCCCCAAGCATGGAAACCTCCAGCCCGTCCAGTTGCATCCCATTAGAATAATCAAACATGCTTCCCTCCAGCCCCTTCCTGCGCAAAAACACATCAAAATCCTCCCCAAGCACAAGCAGGTTCACCCCGCGCTTCCGCGCTTCGCTCCGGATAGTTTCCAGCCCAGTC